>NZ_JBSFLZ010000014.1:0-81936 GCF_053599315.1 Saccharopolyspora sp. NPDC000995 | reverse complement strand
AGCTGACCAAGCTCTCCAAGGAGCAGGCCGCCTACATCGGTGTCGACGTCGATGGCCCCTACAAGCCCGACCACTACCGCTACTGATTCCCGCCCGCGGTACCGTTTCGCTTTCGCGCAGCGGTACCGGGGGCGCAACGGCGGCTCTCCCCTGCTGAGAGAGCCGGCGGGGATCCGTTCCGGCGCCGGAACCGCGCTCCGCGCAACCGGTTTCGCCATGGGATTCGCCGACCCGGCGGCAGCGCATACCCGCGGCCGAGGCTCGGCCACGTCGCTGATCCGAATGCACAGCCTTTTCTGCGAGTGGCTGAACGACGATTCTTTCAGGATAACCGTAATTCGCATTCCGCGAACGAATACCCAGTCATCAGAGGAAAACGGTCCCTGCTTGTCGAGAAGAGCAGTCGCAGAAGTGTATCTCGATCGGACGCTTCGGTGACCGAAAGTCGACAGAAGGAAAACCTGAGGCCGACATGAACACCATCGCACTCGAACTGGTACCGCCCAACCTCGACGGTGGCGTGCAGATGGCCATCGCGGAAGGTCGCAAGGTCGCCGAGCTCAGCCGCGCCTCCGGGCTGGCCGGCCACATCAAGCACGCGATGATCCCCGGCATCATCCAGGAGGACGGGGACCGGCCGGTCGATTTCCGGGAAAAGATGGACATCATCGACTTCTGGCGGACGATCGAGCCCGAACTGGGCGGCATGCGCGGGCTGTGCACGCAGGTCACCGCGTTCCATGATGAGCAGCAGCTGACCGAGCGCCTGCAGAACCTGTGCGACGCGGGCATGGACGGCATCGCGTTCGTCGGGGTGCCGCGCAGCATGACCGACGGGGAGGGGCCCGGTGTCGCGCCCACCGACGCCCTGGCCAAATTCCAGGACGTGGTGCGGCACCGCGGTTCTATCCTGATCCCGACCCGGTACGGCGAGCAAGGCCGGTTCGGCTTCAAGTGCGAGCGCGGGGCCACCTATGGCATGACCCAGTTGCTCTACTCCGACGCGATCGTCCGGTTCCTCGCTGAGTTCGCCCGGACCACGCCGCACCGCCCGGAGATCCTGCTGTCCTTCGGGTTCATCCCGGGCGTGGAGAGCAGGAAGAAGCTGATCCAGTGGCTCATCCAGGACCCGGGCAACTCGGCCGTGGCCGCCGAGCAGGAATTCGTTGCGCAGACCGCGGAGCTGGGCTTCGAGCAGCGCAAGCAGCGGGTCGTGGACCTCTACAAGCGGGTCATCGACGGGGTGCACGACCTCGGCTTCCCGCTCAGCGTCCACCTGGAAGCACCCTACGGCTACAACAAGTCGGCCTTCGAGACCTTCGCGGCCATGCTCGACCACTGGGCGCCCTGAGCTGACCTCTCGCGACCGAAAACCGCCGCACCGAGCGGGGCGGCGGTTTTCGCGTGCAACCCGGCAGGGGCGATTGCAGCGGTTGGAGGATCGAGAATCGACATTTATATGACCGGGCGAGTGTTCAGGCGTCCTTCCCGCCGTGGCATGCGGGCTCGGCAACCGGGTGGTGTGAAGCCCAAGGAACTGCCGAAGGATGCTCGATCCATCCAAGAGTTACGGCTGGGAAAGACCGGACGGGTAAACGATGGGAAACAGTGCGGTCACCGGCGACGCCCTGCCCTACCGCTGATCAGGGTCCGCGTCAGCTCTCGATCCTTCTCAGGCTCGCGGACCTGGGACGCAGGCTGCGTGGCCTCGACGAATGGCTGCGACACCGGATGCGGCAGATCCGTTGGAAGGAATGGAAACGGTACTCGGCCAAACGCCGGAACTTGCGCCAACTCGGCATCCCCTACCGCACAGCGCGAGAATGGGCGGCCAGCAGCTAGGGCTACTGGCGGATCGCGCTAACCCGTCCTGCAACGAACACTGCCCAACGCCCTACTGGGATGACCTTGGCCTGCTGGGACTGCGGAATACCCGGCACAGGCCCAGAAAGGTGGGTTGACGAACTGCCGGATGACGGCCCGCATGTCCGGTGGTGTGAGAGGAGGGACGGGCAACCCGACCCTCCTCTCGATTCCGGCCCGACACCCGGGTGAGTTCGCTCACCGCGCGACGTAGTGCTCCGCGCGCGGCGGGTGCGCGCTGTCACCGAATCCGGTCGGCCGTGCCATCGCGGGCTGTCGCCGTGCATACTTGTGGGTGACTCGAAGCGGTTGATCAATACCTATCGGAGCGATCAAGGCCTGCATCGTGCTCGTCACTGCCGGAGGTCCTCGTTTTCATCCGTCCTCGTTTTGGTTTAAGGTCGACGCATTCGCGGCTCGGGCGGCTCAATTCAGTCGATCCGGCCGCAATCGGTCCAATTCGGACGGAAGTGCAACGGTGCACCGGATGAAAAAGCGCCGTCAGGAGCGAAACCGCAAGCGTTGCCGCGGCGCCGCCCGCCGTGACAGGAAGGACCACGTCAGTGCCGTTGTCGCCAGCACCTCCAGGGCCCGCCCGCCCCCTCGGCGGCGGCCCCGGTTTCGAGTCCGGACGGCCCGTAGAAGACGAAGCTTTTTGCTTCGCCGGCGCGGTCATTCGATTTCCTCGCGGATCCGATCATCTCCCGGATCTGTCGATCGCTGGGTATTTCCGGGATGGAAACATTTCCGTAACCAATCCGACGAACTATTCCGATTCAGGCCCGGATTGGTTCCGGCAAGTTGTTCTCGAATCGCGTGGTGAGGTGCGGCGATGATGACGACCGAGGTCAGTGCGCTCGACTGGGCGTTCCTGTGCCTGGAGCAGGAAACCGCGCCGATGCACATCGGTGCGGTCGCGGTGTTCCGGCCGCCGGAACCGGCGGACCGGGTAAGGCTGTTTACGCTGCTGGCCGAGCGGGCCCAGCGGATCGCGCGGCTGCGGCTGCGGCTCGGCCAGTCGTGGCTGCCCGGCCCGGCACGTTGGTCGCAAGCCCCGGAATTCGACGCGGCCGAGCAGGTGCGCAGCCACCAGGTGCCCTCGCCGGGCGGGCGGGAGGAATTGGCCGAGTTGGTCGCCGAACTCATCGCGGACCCGCTGGATCGGCGCCGTCCGCTGTGGGAACTGCACCTGATCACCGGTCTGGACGGGGACCGGTTCGCGCTGCTGGTGAAGTTCCACCACGCCCTCGCCGATGGCCGGAAAGCGGTCGAGATGGGCTTGGGCCTGCTCGACGGCTTCGCGCCCGCGGCACCGGAACCCCTGCCCGATCCCGACGGCAGCCCGCTGAACCTGCTCCGCAAACCGCAGCAGCTGTTCGATGCGGTTCGCGGAACCCTGTCGAAGTCCGGTGAAACGCTCGGCATCGCCTCGTCGGTTCTGCGTAGCATGCGGGTGCCGGTTCCGGATTCGCCGTTGCGCGCTTGCGCTTCCGCGGCGCGGCGGGTGGCGCTGATCCCGATCGACCTCGCTGACCTGCGGCGGATCCGCGCCCGGCACGGCGGCACCACTAACGACGTCGTCCTCGCGGTGCTCGCCGGGGCGTTCCGCCGGTGGCTGGCCGCGCGCGGACACCCGGTCGACGAGCTGGCGCTGCGGGCGCTGATCCCGGTCAGCCGTCGTCGCGGCGACAACGCGGGAGGGAACAACCAGCTGTCCGGCTACCTGTGCGATCTGCCGGTGGAGGAGCCGGACCCGGTGGCGCGGTTGCAGGCGATCCGGGCCGCGATGGGTCGCAACAAGAGCGCGGGTCCGCTGCGCGGGCCGGGTGCGTTCCCGGTGCTTGCCGGGCGAGTGCCGCAGATCGTGCACCAGGTGGCCACCCCGCTGGCCGGGCAAGGTGCGGCACTGCTGTTCGACACCGTGATTACCAACGTGCCGCTGCCGGGTTTCCGGGCAGCCCTGGGCGGGGCGGAGTTGGTGGAGCTGTACCCGGTAGCCCCGCTGGCGGCCGGGCACGCGCTGGCGATCGCGGTCTCGCAGTACCGCGACACCGTGCACGTGGGCGTGCACGCCAATCGCGCGGCGTTGCCGGACCTGGAGAAGCTCAGCGAAGCACTGCCGTTCGCAGTGGCCGAACTCGACGACCGGTCGTGAGGCATGCACTACGTCGATCGGATGACGCGGACGCGATTTCACTGGTTGTATGGGGGCATGGATCTTGTGGTGCGGACCGAGCATGGTGCAGTGCGGGGAACCGCGAACGACGAGTTAAGCATTTTCAAGGGAATCCCCTACGCGGCACCGCTGGACGGGGCCCGTCGCTTCCAGGCGCCGGTTGCCCCGCAGCGGTGGGACGGGGTGCGGGCCGCGTCGGAGTTCAGCGCGTCGGTGCCGCAACCGGTGATGATCCCAGGATTCCCGTCGTCGTGGAACGCTGGTGACAGCACCGACTGCCTGAGCGTCAACGTGTGGACTCCGGATCGCGGCGGTGGCCTGCCGGTCATGGTCTGGTTCCACGGCGGGGCGTACCTGGGCGGTACGGCCGCCGATTACGATCCGGCGCTGTACGCGCAGGCCGGTGTGGTCGTGGTGACGGTGAATTACCGGGTCGGTTATGAGGGTTTCGGCTGGGTTTCCGATGCGCCGTCCAATCGCGGCATCCTGGACCAGCTCGCGGCGTTGCGCTGGGTGCGCGACAACATCGCCGCGTTCGGCGGGGACCCGGGCAACGTGACGATCTTCGGCGAGTCCGCGGGCGCGACCTCGGTGGCCGCGCTGATCGGGGGATCGACCGGGACCGGGTTGTTCCGCCGCGCGATCGCGCAGAGCGTCGGCTCGGTGTACAGCGCCGAGGACGAGGCGCGCAAGCTCAGCGAGCTCATCATCGGTCCGCTCGGCGTCTCGGCCACTGCCGAGGAGCTGGCCGCGGTGCCGTCGGAGGCGATCCACGCGGCGCAGCTGCCCGTGATGGCGGAGCAGAACGAGAACCGGGCGGACTGGACGAATTCGACGCCGTACGCGGTGATCCTCGACGGAGAGCTGCTCGACGACCTGCCGTGGGTCGCGCTGCGCGCCGGTGCGGGCCGCGACGTGGACCTGATCAGCGGGTACACCACCGACGAAGCCCGAATGTTCACAGTGGACCTTCCTGCGGCCGTCAAGGACCCGGTGCTGATGGCGCGGCGGCTGCGGCTGGGTCCGTCGGTGGTGGGCCGGTACCGCGCCGGGTACCCGGGAATTGACAATGCCGAGCTGTTCTCGCTGATGCTCAGCGATCAGCTGTTCCGGATGCCGTCGCTGTGGAGCGCTGAAGCGCACGCCGCGGCTGGCGGCCGCAGCTACGCCTACGAGTTCGCCTGGTCGAGCCCGGTGCGCGGCGGTGCGCTCGGCGCGCACCACGGGCTGGACGTGCCGTTCACCTTCGGAATCGTCGAGGACGAATTCGGCAAGTCGATGTTCGGTGGCGAGGTCCCGCCGGGATTCGAAGACTTGTCGGCAGAGCTGCGCGAGGCGTGGGTTTCGTTCGCGGCGACCGGTGACCCGGGTTGGCCTGCCTACACCATCGCCGACCGCTCGGCGCGGGTGTGGAACGTGCCGTCGACCGTGGTGGCCGATCCGATCAAAGTATCTCGGGAGATCTGGCAACACCGCTTCCAGGCGTGAGACCCGTGGGTGCTTCGAGGTCCGCCGGGAGGCGCGCCGAAGTTACCATCTGGTCCAGCAGCGAAGTCGGCCGCTTTCCACAAGTTTCTGAATGGAGATCCGCATGGACGACATCCAGCAGGGTTCTCGACGATATCCGCTCGACGGACAATGACCTCCAGGGCCAAGCCTACGAAGGGATCTTGGACGCCACAGACGGCGCCGTCGACTGGGCGTACGAAATCTGGGACGACGTTGTGTCCGGTCTTCGGCGCAAGAACAATCGAGTGCGGTCCATCATGGCGCAGCTGTTTTGCAACCTGGCGAACAGCGGCCCAAAGCAGCACATCGTCGGGGCTTTTCCCGAGCTGTTGAACGTGACCAGGGATGACCGTTTCGTGACAGCGCACCACTGCCGGCAAGCCCTGTGGAAGGTAGGTGCGGCCGGGCGAGCGCAGCGGGAAAACCGCGAGGGAAAGCACCAGGGGCTCCTGGACCAGCGGGGCAACGGCGTCGCATCGACGCGTTCAGCGCGCACTGGCGAGTTTCCGCCATTTGGGGCCGATTGCCGAAGCGGGCGCGGGATTCTTAAACGCATGCCTGGAAGATCCACTCGCGCGGCAGCGGTCCTGGCGATGGCGCTGGCGGTCGCCGTCCTGCCGACAACGGCCTCCGCGGCGCCGTACTGCCAGAGCATCACCGAGGCGTCGAACCCGGACTGGATGGCGGGCCTGCCCGACGACGCCAGCCTCGCTGCGCTGTCGATCCCCGGCACCCACCAGACCCTTTCGCTGCACGGCGGTTCGCTGACCCAGACGCAGGAGAACCACGGCGACAGCGCCGAAACGCTGGCCGTGCAGCTGCAGTCGGGAATCCGGGCCATCGACATCCGGGTGCGGCGCTACGACGACCTGTTCACCCTGCACCACGGGCCGTTCTACCAGAACGCCAACTTCTCCGACGTGCTGCGGAAGGCGGGCGAGTTCCTGGCCGCGCACCCCGGTGAAACGGTGCTCATGAGGCTGAAGGCCGAGTGCACCGGCGAAGTTCGCTCGTGCACCGACGAGAACAGCCAACTCGACACCGCGCAGATTCTCGACTGGTACCGGGACAACGACCCCAACGGCAAGTACCTGAATGACCCCGCCGGCGGCGAGATGCCGACGCTCGGTCAGGTGCGCGGCAAGATCGTGCTGGCCAGCCTGCAAAGCGCGCACGGTGGGTTGTACGAGGGACGCGGGTTCGGGCAGTTCAACGGTGACTCCTGGGGCGAGTACGTCCAGGACGAGTACAACGTGCCGACCTTGTTCGACATCGACGACAAGTGGTTCAAGGTGCGCGACCACCTGGAGAAGACGGTGGCCGCCGACCCGGGACGGATGTTCTTGAACTTCGCCAGCGGCTCCAGCCCGGCCGCCTTCCCGGACGCGGTCGCCTGCGGCGCCGCCGGTTTCCGCGGTGTCAACGACTACGCCCTGCAACACCTCACCGGCAACGATCTGCCCCGCACCGGCGTGATCATGATGGACTTCCCGGGCGGTGAACTGGTGACCGCCATCATCGCGAAGAACGCGCGTTGAGCCTGTAGCGATCCCGGTTCGCATGGGGCTACACAGGGGAGGGGCGCGGCCGACGAGGTGCGAAGCCCGGCGGAGAATGCACTGGCAGGGTGGAGCTCGTATCGATTCGCCGTGACTCGGAGGTGGGTGCGAAGTGGGACGCTGGACCGACGTGGCCGACGGCGTGCTGGTGCGCCGGTACGAGGAACTGGACCTCTCGGTCGGCCTCGTCGTGGGAAGCGCACGCTGCCTGATCGTCGACACGGGTGGGGACGCCGGACAAGGTGCCGAGCTCGCGGCTGCAGTCCGCGAGGTCACGCCGCTGCCCTGGTCGGTGGTCCTGACCCACGCGCACTTCGACCACAGCTTCGGCACCGGGGCGTTCACCCCGTGCCCGGTCTGGTCGCACGACAGGTGCCGCACCCAACTCGTGGCCACGGGGGAGGACGAGCGCGAGAAGTGGGCGCGGCACTACCACGAGCGGGGTGAGCACGAGGTCGCCGACCGCATCAGTGCCGTGCGGATCGCGCTGCCCGATAACCTGGTCGATGACCGGGCGGTGCTCGACCTCGGCGCGCGTGAGGTGGCGCTGCTCCATTTCGGACCGGCGCACTCCGACCACGACCTGGTCGTGCACGTGCCGGACGCGGGGGTCGTGTTCGCGGGTGACTTGGTCGAGCACGGTGCACCACCGCAGTTCGGTGACGCATACCCGCAGGAGTGGCCGGCCGCGCTGGAGGCCATCCTCGCGCTGGACGCGCCGATAGTGCTTCCCGGGCATGGCGAACCGGTGGACCGCGAGTTCGTGCGGCGCCAGCGCGACGAGCTGGCGGCCGTGGCCGAGCTGTGCCGGGCGGTGACGGCGGGGACGCTCACCGCGGAGCAGGCGGTGGCGCGCTCACCTTTCCCCGAGCAGTTCACCCTGGACGCCCTTGCGCGCTGACATGCGTTCGGACCCGGCCAGCTCGCCGTGGTCCACCATCGGCGGCAACGTCGCCACTAACGCTGGCGGCGTGTGCTGCGTGAAGTACGGCGTGACCCGCGACTACGTGCTGGGTCTAGAGGCCGTCGTCGGCAGCGGCGAGGTGGGTTTGCACGCCGAGCTCAGACCGGCCGTGATCGGCATGCACCACGCGCTCAAGAACGCCCTCGATCCCGCCGGGATCTTCAACCCCGGCAAGGTCTTCGGCGAGCCGGACAGCTGAAGTCAGGCGAACCCCTCGACGATGCCGGTGAGGTTCAGTCGTCCTGGCTGAGCCCAAAAGCACTCGCGGGGTACTGGCGAAGGGTCACCTCTTCGTCAGTTCCAGCGCCGCCGTCTCGATGGTGTCCTCATCGAGCAGGACATAGTAGGCGGCCGCGCCCAGCGGGATGAAGCTGTCCTCGCTGGTGACGCGGCCGATCTGGCCGTCGAACCCGCGGTCGACCAGCGCCGTCACCACCGGCTCGGAAACGCCGCCGCTGCGGCGGGTTTCGTCCACCACCAGCACCCGCCCGGTCGCGCGCGCCGACGCGAGCAGGTCCTCGACCGGCAGCGGCGCCAACCAGCGCAGGTCCAGCACCCTGGCCCCGATGCCGCGCTCCTGCAGCCGCTTCGCGACCCGCAGGCTCATCGGTACCCCGTTTCCGAAGCTGACCAGCGTCAGATCTTCTCCGTCGCCGTACTCCCGGGCGCGGCCGATCGGCACGTGGTGCTCGCCTGGTACCGGGTACGGCGCCAGCCACCCGCCGTCGCCGGATTCGTGCAGGTCACGCGTGTGGTACAGCGCGATCGGCTCCAGGAACACACACAGCCGGCCGTCCTCGTGCGCGGACGCGACGCAGGTGCGCATCATCGCGGCGGCATCGTCCGGCCGGGAAGGCGACGCGACCACAACGCCCGGCAGGTCGCGCAGCGCGGCGACGCTGTTGTCGTTGTGGAAATGGCCGCCGAAGCCCTTCTGGTAGCCGTAACCCGCGATGCGCACCACCATCGGGTTACGGTACTGGCCGTTGGAGAAGAAGCTCAGCGTGCTCCCTTCGCCGCGCAACTGGTCGGCCGCGTTGTGCACGTAGGCGAGGTACTGGATCTCGGGGATCGGCAGCAGCCCGGCGAGCCCCGCGCCTAGCGCCGTGCCCAGGATGCTCTGCTCGTCCAGCAGCGTGTCGAACACCTTGGTGCCACCGAACTTATTGCGCAGTCCGCGCGTCACCCCGTACACCCCGCCCTTGCGGGCGACGTCCTCGCCGAAGACCACGACGCGCGGATCGCGGGCCAGCTCTTCAGCCAGCGAGCGGTTGATCGCCTGCGCCAGGCTCAGCGGTCCCTCGGATTCCGGGAGCTGATTGCCGAAGAATTCCGAGCGCCGCGACGTGACCTCACCCGCCCGGCGCGCGACGACGCCCGGCCGGTCGTGGCAGATCGAGGCCATCACCTCGGCAGCGCTGCCCAGCTTCCGGCGGCCGAGCGCCTCCTCTGCGATGCGCGCGACCTCGGCACGCTTGTCCTCGTAGCGCGCGAGCACCTCGTCGGGTCGCAGAATCCTGTTGTCCACCAGCGCTTTCGCGGTGGCGAGCAGCGGATCGCGCCGGTAGTCCGCGGTGATCTCGGCGCGCGACCGGTAACCGGATTCCACGTCCGACCCGGCATGCCCCATCAACCGCACCGTCCGCAGGTGCAGGAACGCCGGGGCGCGGCGTTCGCGGACCCAGTCCGCGGCCTCCCGCGCGACCGCCAGGCAACGCTGCGGGTCGTCCCCGCCGACCGAGAAGTACCGCAGGCCGTTGCGGCTGCCGTAGGTGGACTCGATCCAGCCTCGCGGCGTGCGCACGCTGATCCCGATGCCATTGTCCTCGCACACCAGCAGCAGTGGCATCGGCAGTCCCTGGAAGGCGCAGTGCAGCGCAGAATTGATCGCGCCGGTCGCGGTGGAGTGGTTCGCCGAGGCGTCGCCGAAGCTGCAAACCACCACGGAATCCGCTGGCCAGGTGGTCGGGACGCCGAGCTTGGTGGCCCGACCGAGCGAGAACGCCAGGCCCACCGCGCGCGGCAGGTGCGAGGCGATGGTGGAGGTCTGCGGGATGACGGCCAGCTCGGCGTTGCCGAACACCTTGTGCCGCCCGGCGGAGATCGGCTCATCGGACGAGGCGATGATACCCAGCAGCACATCGCGCAGCGGGTGCTGGCCCGGCACCTGCCGGCCGCGGCGGACGTAGAAGCCGCCGGAGCGGTAGTGCAGCAGCGCCGGATCCGTGGGCCGCAGCGCGGCCGCGACCGCGGCGTTGGACTCGTGCCCGGACGAGCCGATGCTGTAGAAGCCCTTGCCCTGCGAGCCCAGTTGCCGCGCCTGGAAGTCCAGGTGCCTGCTGCCGGCCTGCGAGTCGAACAGCGCCAGCAGTTCGTCGTCCTGCCCCGGCCCAGTCGACGGCCGGGCGGACCAGCCGGCCACGGCGCTCCGGAAGAACTCGTCAACGGGTTCGGTCTTGTCGCTCATCGAAGCTCCATTCGGCGGATACCACGCCACCCACGAACTGGCTTACCTGACTGGCGTGTCGTCGGTTCCTTTTCAGCAGGTGCTGCGTCACCTTCCGGGCGTTTTCGCCGCAATCTTCGCCAAGCGCGCGCGATTCCCGAGTTTCGAATCCGGTAACAAGTTCCGTGCGTCGGCGGAGTACGCCCGGCCTGGTGCCCGGTGGCGTGACGGCAAGTTGTGGTGGGCGAAGATGGCCGAGTCGTTGGCGATCCTGTGGTCCCGGCCGCTTCTTCCAGTGGGTGTCGAGGCTTCCACGGCGACAGTCTCGCGTGATCGTGCGAGGCCCTGGTTCGTGTCGGTCCTCGTGGGAACCCGCGATGAGCACTGTGCGCCCAGCGGCAACGCTGTGTGCGTAGCTGCGGGAGTTATGTCGCTGCTGACGTTGCCTACTGGGGAGAAGACAACTAAACCGACGTACGAACGTTGGGAACGCAAGCGCCTGGTCAGGGCTGCGCGGAGTTTGGCTCCTACAGCGACTTGGAAGACTCACGGCATCCACTTCACGTCCGGTGCTGTGTGCCAGTTGTTGGCCATCTGAGCACAGGCCTTGGCCAGGCATTCCAGCGCGATCGGCAGCAGCGGGTTGGTGTTCTGCTTGCGGTACAGGGCCTTCACCCGGCGGTGCGGCTGCCAGCCGGCGATCCGGGAGATGCGCACGTGGTCGTCGGGGATCGCCAGCCCGGGCAGCACCGCCACCCCGAGGTCGCGGGCCACGAGGTCCCGGATCACCGAGTAGTCGTTGCTGCGGAAGGTGATCCGCGGCACGAACCCGGCCGCGGCGGCCAGCCGCACCAGCGCCCGCGCCCCCGCGGTGTCTTGCCGGGTGCATATCCAGGCGTCCCCGGCGAGCTCGCGCAACTCCACCTCCGCCGCCCCGGCCAGCCGGTGCGTCTCGGGCAGCGCCAGCCGCAGTGGCTCGGCCATCAGCTCTTCCACGCACAGCTCGATCGGCCACTGCCGCGGATCGAGGTCGTACTCGAAGACCACGGCCGCGTCGAGGACGCCGTCCAGCACGTCGCCGAGCACCTCGTCCGGTTCGCCCTCGTCGAGCTGAACCTCGGCGCTCGGCCGCTGGGCGACCACGGCGGCCAGCACGTCCGGCAGCACGCGAGCGTTGGCGGTGGCGAAGCTGGCCAGCCGCAGGCTCCCTTCCTCCCCTGCGACCATCGCCCGGACCTCGCGCTCCAGCGCGTCGAGCGCACCAAGCGCGTCCCGGCTGCGCTCGGCGAGCCGGATGGCCAGGGCGGTGCTGCGGGCGCTGCGCGCGGAGCGCTCGAACAGCGGCGCGCCGACCGAGCGTTCCAGTAGCACCATTTGCTGGGACACCGCCGATGCCGTGTAGCCGAGCACCCGCCCGGCCTCGGCGAACGAGCCGGTGCGGACGCATTCCTGCAGGGTTCTCAAGTGGATCGGGTTGAGCACGCCTGTCCCCCTCTGCTCTGGTCTTCCGAGCCGCGCACCCGAGGCCGGCTCGCCTCGGGATGTCGGCAGCGCCGCGTGATGTGAGTTCAAGGCAGTCCTCACGCGGTCGCGGCGCTCGGCAATCGGCCCCGCAGCTGCATCGCAGTCCGCACGCGTTCCTTGGCCAGGTCCAGCGCCGCCTGGTGAGGTAGTACGCCACCGACCCGCGCGGTGTCCAGGACCAGGACCGTGTTTTTGCGGGTCCGTTCCGCCACCGTCCGCAGGATCGCCGCCGGTTCCGGCCGGAACGCGGAATGCCGGGCGTCCATCGCGAAACCGGCTGCGATGGCACCGCCGGCGTTGGCGATGAAGTCCGGCACGATGGTGACCTCCCGGGTCGCCAGCAGGTGGCGGCCCTTGGGCGTGGTCGGCAGGT
This sequence comes from Saccharopolyspora sp. NPDC000995, assembly GCF_053599315.1. NCBI lineage: Bacteria > Bacillati > Actinomycetota > Actinomycetes > Pseudonocardiales > Pseudonocardiaceae > Saccharopolyspora > Saccharopolyspora sp. NPDC000995. Next base: position 69,522 of record NZ_JBSFLZ010000014.1, on the reverse strand, counting down.
TCGCCCCTTCCACGATCAGCCCGGCCCGGATTTCCGCGGCAACGGATTCGTCGATGACGTCCTGCCCGGCGGCCGGGATCAGCACGTCGCAGTCCACTAGGAGCTCCTCGCCGCGCTGGATCCGGTGCTGCGCCGAGGCCTTGGCCACGCACGTGTCGCCGAACTCGGCGCGGGCGTCCAGCCACTGCGGCACGTCGAGCCCTGCCGGGTCGTGCACCGACCCGTCGATCGTGGACAGCGCGACCAGCTGGGCGCCGAGTTCGTGCAGCCGCTTCGCGGCGGCCGCCCCGACAGCGCCGAAGCCCTGCAACGCCACCCGCGCCCCGGCCACGCTGCGGCCCTGGTGGGCCAGCGCCGCGTCCACGGCCTCGGCGACGCCGTGACCGGTCACGCCCAACTGGTCGTAGGGCACGCCGCCCAGCGATTCGGGGACGCCGACCGCCGCGCCGCGGTCGCCGAGCTCGTCCTGGATGATCGCCGCGTCTTGCTCGGTCATCCCCATGTCCAGCCCTGCGACGTAGCTGGCCGGGATCTGGTCGGCCAGCCGCCGCGCGAAGGCCCGCACGATCCGCTCCTTGTCCGGCGCGTCCGGGTCGGCGAAGATGCCTGCCTTCGCGCCGCCGTGGAAAAGGTCGACTGCGGCCCACTTCCAGGTCATCACGCGGGCCAGCCGGGCGATCTCGCCGACGGTGACGGTCGGGCTCATCCGGGTGCCGCCCTTGCCGGTGCCGCGGGCGGTGTTGTCGATGACCAGCACGCCCCGCATGCCGGTGCGCGAGTCCGAGACGCACACCACCTTCTCCGGGCCCCACTCGTCGATCTCCTGCAACAGATCACGCACGTTTCGCGCTCCTTCGTCGGCTGCGCCGAGCACAGCCCGGATATCGGGGGTTTCGCTCGTGTCTTACGAAGTCTTCGTCCTCGAAGCGGCCGAGCCGCACTGCGTGTCGGGGGATCCGCTCGAAAGGGCCGCGGATGAGCCCGGGTTCCGCCTTTCAGACGCGGTTGTGCTCGGGCCGGACCCCGGCGCCGGTGAAACGGCGGACGTCGAGGCCGGTGACGTCGACGGCCGGCGGTCGGCCGAGCACGAGGTCGCGCATGACTTCGCCGATGGCCGGTCCCTGCAGGAAGCCGTGACCGGAGAAGCCGGTGGCGTAGAGGAACCGGCTCGGTCCCGCCGCTTCCCCGACCAGGGCGTTGTGGTCGGGCGTGACCTCGTAGAGCCCGGCCCAGCCGTGCGCGACGCCAATGTCGGCCAGCCGCGGTGCGCGCCGCGCCACGGTGTCGGCGAGCCTCCCGAGCCAGCGGTCGTCGGTGTTGAGCCGGAACCCGTACTCCTCGTCGGGGTCGGACATGCCGATGAGCAGACCCGGTCCTTCGTCGTGGAAGTAGAAGCTGGTGCTGAAGTCGATGGTGAACGGCAGCCTGGGCGGCAGGTCCGGCACGGGCTCGGTGACCAGAATCTGCCGCCGCAGCGGCCGGACGGGCAACTCGACGCCGACGAACTCGCCGACCGACGCCGACCACGCGCCCGCCGCGCATACCACGGTGGACGTTTCGACGGAACCGAAATCGGTGTGCACCGCGGTGATCTCACCGCCGGTGACCTCGATGCCGGTCACTGGGCAGTGCCGCCGTAGCAGGGCACCGTGCTGCCGGGCGGCCTGCGCGTAACCCTGCACCACCGCTTCCGGGGTGCAGTGCCCATCGGTGGGGGAGAAGGCGGCCGCCAGTAACCCGTCCGGCACCACGTACGGCGAGAGCTCGCAGGCCTCAGCGACGGTCAGTATCCGGCTTGGCACGCCGAACTGGTTCTGCAGCCGCACGGATCGCTGGAACGTCGCGACGTCGTCGGGGTCCGACAGCAGGAACAGGTAGCCGAACTGCTTGAGGTCGATCTCGCCGCCGGGCCGCCGCGCGAAGGCCTCGAACGCGCGCAGGCTGCGCTGCCCGAGCTCGATGTTGACCGGGTCGGAGAACTGCGCGCGCACCCCGCCGGCGGCTTTGCTCGTGCTGCCTTCGCCGAGCTCGTCGCGCTCCAGCAGCAGCACGTCCACGCCGGCCTCGGCGAGGTGGAAGGCGGTGCTGGTGCCCACCACACCGCCGCCGATCACGACGACCTCGGTCCGGCCCGGCAGCATCACCGGGCACCGCCGAGTTCGGGGGGCAGCCGGAAGTCCAGCTCCGGTTCGACGGTGTCGACGTCCATCTGGGCCTTCTGCAGCTTGCCGGAGAAGTCCCAGTTCAATGACTGCCAGCGGGTGAATTGGTCGAGCACCCAGATGCCGGACTGGCGGCTGCCGTTGCCGGACTTGCCGTTTCCGCCGAAGGGCAGGTGCGCCTCCGCGCCGGAGGTCGAGTTGTTCACGCTGACCATGCCCGCGCCGGTGCCCTGCCGGAACCGGAACGCGGTGGCCGGGTCGGTGGTGTAGATCGCCGCGGACAACCCGTAGCCGGGGGCGTTGCCCAGCTCGATGGCCTCGTCCAGCGCGTCGTAGGTGGTGACGCCGACGATCGGGCCGAAGGTCTCGTTGCGGAACGCGTAGTCGTCCGGCCGCAACCCGTCCAGCAGGACCGGGTGGTAGTACAGCCCGGTTGAGGCATCGCCCTGGAAGCCTTTGCGCGGCGCGGAATCCCCGATCCGCCCGACCGACTCCGAACCCAGCACGGTGTGGTGCTCGGCGATGGTTCCCAGGATGTTCTCGAAGTTGTCCGCGAACTTCTGGTCCAGCAGCGGGCCGTAGAGCACGTCACCGGCCGGGTCGCCGATGGCGGCCGCGCGCAGCGCCGCGTCGAGCCGGCGCACGAACTCGTCGTGCACGTCGCGGTGCACGATCAGGTTGCCCAGCGAGGTGCAGCGCTGCCCGGCGGTACCCCACCCGGAGAACAGGGCGCCCTCCACTGCCAGGTCGAGCTCTGCGTCCGGGGCGACGACCATCGGGTTCTTGCCGCCCAGTTCCAGGCACGGGCTCTGCAGGTACCGGCCGCACAGCTCGCCGACCCGCGCGCCGACCGCGCTGGAACCGGTGAACCCGACCTTGTTGACGGTGCCCGCCGCCAGCGCGGACTCCAGTCCCTTGAAGGTCGCCTCGCCGTCGGTGTAGACGAGGTTTAGCACGCCCTTGGGCACCCCGGCGCGCCAGGCCAGCTCGGCCAGCGCCCGCGCCGCGCCCGCAGCGTACTCGGCGGGTTTCCACACCACGGCGTTACCGCACAGCAGCGCGGGCACCATGTACCAGGACGGCACCGCGACCGGGAAGTTGCCCGCGGTGATCACCGCGGCAACGCCCACCGGCACACGGAAGGTGAACAGCTGCTTGTCCGGCATCTCCGAGGGCACCGTCTGCCCGTAGAGTCTGCGGCCTTCACCGAGGAAGAAGTCGCACGTGTCGATGATCTCCTGCACCTCGCCGAGCGCCTCGGCGTAGGGCTTGCCGATCTCCCGGGTCACCAGGCGCGCCAGCGACTCCTTGTTCGCCTCGACCAACCGGCCCAGCCCGGCCACCACCCGCCCGCGCACCGGCGCGGGCACCTGCGCCCATTCGCGCTGCGCCCGCTGCGACTGCTCGGTCGCGGCCAGCAGCGTCTCGGGTCCGCCGAGGGAGATCTCGGCGACGACGTCCTCCAGGTTTGCCGGATTGCGCGAGAGGTACTCGCCTCCGCCGTCGACCCGGGCGGGGGCGTCCGGACCGATCACGGAGTTCAACGTCGACTGCACCGACATGCACCTCTTCCAGCTCGTTGGGGTTGGGGTACCAGTGCGCAGGTACGCCGCGGGATACCTCCGCCGCCGGGATCACCGTAAATCCCCGGAGGCGCGTTCGCGGAGAATCAGAAGAGTGATTTCTGTTCCCCCTGAGCGACAGCACAGCTTCCGCTCGAGGGGATAGGGGATACCCGCGCCTCTCCCCGCCTGCCGCAGCGACATGTGGATCACTACCGCTGCGGCAACCGGTGTGGCAGCGTGCCGCGCATGAGGGTGTCCAGCGACGCCGACGTGACCGCGGCGCTGGACCTGGACACCGCCATCGCCTCACAGCGGATAACCTTCGAATCGCTGGGGCGAGGCGAAGCGCAGCTCGCCGAGAAGGTCGCCATCCGAACGGGAAACGACACCACGCTGTGCTACCTCAGCCGCCTGTCGCCGAGGCACGGAGCGGTCAGCAAACTCATCGCGGTCCACCCCGGCAATGTCGGACGAGGACTCCCGGCGATCTCGGCGGCAGTGCTGGTCCTGGACGCGACCACCGGCCAACCGGTGGCCACCAAGCAGGCCACCGTGCTCACCGAGATCCGCACCGCGGCGGGCAGCGCCGTCGCCGCCGACGCGCTCGCCCTGCCCGACGCGGACGAACTCGCGATCCCCGGATCCGGCGTGCCGGCGCGGGCATGATCACCCTGCTCGGCGGCGGGCCGGGTCGTCACCGAGACCGGCGCGGCCGGCACGATGGTCCGGATGGGGTTGCATGGCATCGGGACCAGCACCCGTTGCGGTTCTGTGATGCTGTCGGCGACGCTGCTGGGACTGGTTCGGGCAGTTCCCCGGGGCCGGACATGATCGCCGCAGATGGGCCGGGCGTGCTCCCGGAACATGCGGATGATGAGTTCAACGGGTGGGCCATCATGGTCGCCAACCCGGCACTGTTCGCGGCCCTGTTCATCGTTTTAATCTGACCCCGGGCAGCTGATGGGGCGGGGGCACCTTCGATCGGCGCAGCCGCTCGAAGCCAGGCCGAATTTCACCCGACGGGAGGCGAGTTGTGGGGTTCGCGGAGCGGTTGCGGGCCGCGTTGGCGTTCGACGGCCTCCCGGGACGGGCCGGGTTCGCGGCCTGGGACCTCGACGAGCAGGAGCCCGTGCTGGTCGATGCGGAGCAGGTCGTGCACGCCGCCAGCACGATCAAGGTGCTGATCATGATTGCCGCGCTGCGTGCCGTGCAGGAGGGGCGGATCGGGCTGGACGAATACGTCGAGTTGCCCGCCGAGCGGGTCGGTGGGTTCGGCATCCTGCAGGAACTCCCCAGCGTGACGCGGATTTCGCTGCGCGACGTGATCACGCTGATGATCGTGATCAGCGACAACGCCGCCACGAACACCGTGATCGACGCGGTCGGGTTCGAGGCGATCCGGGACTGCGCCGCCGGCCTGGGGTGCACGGCGACCCGCGTCGAGCGCCGTCTGATGGACCCCAACGCCCACGGCCGCAACGAGACCACCGCGCTGGACCAGGCGCGCGTGCTCGACTCGTTGGCCAGGGGAGCGGCGCTGTCGCCGGACCTGACCGAGCACGCGCTCGACGTCCTGTCCAAGCAGCAGGTTCGGGACCGGCTGCCCGCGCTGCTGCCGGACGGGGCGCGGTGCTGGAACAAGACCGGCGAGCTGCTCGGGCTGCGCCACGACGTGGGGCTGATCGGCGCCGACCGGCCGCGAGCGGTGGTCGCGGTGCTGGTCGACGAGCTCACCGACGAACGCTCCCGCACCGGCTACCGGGGAGGCCCTGCCTGCGACGTCATCGCCGCCCTGGGAGCTGCGGCATACCGCGCGCTGGCGTGACCTGGGCCGCGCGGTGGAGGGTTGAAGATCGCCGAGCTCAGCGTCGCCTCCGCCCGGATGACCTGGTCATCGATGGTGACGAGCACGTCGTCGAAGCCGGGCGCACCGCCGCGTTCGACGGTGATGCCCCTCATGTCTACTGCGGCTCGGGCACCGAAAACCGCAAACTGATCATGACGGCCCACCTGCCGCCCGATCCTGCTTCCGCAACCTTATCTGCGCGGCACGGGCGAAGACTGCAACGGCGTCGTCGCGACCTCGGGGATGCAATTCGAGCCCCTACCCGCCGACGTCTGGTGGGTGGCGACGCGGACTCGGATCCCTGCCAAGCGCGACCTGACGGCCAATCCGATTAGCGGAGCCTCGGCGCCGGTCGTACCCGCGGTCACGATCGGCACGCGCGGCCTGATGCGCCGTCGGTGAGTTCCTCGTCTGGTCCTCGCCTGTACTCGGCACATCCGGCAAGATCCGAAATCGCTCGAATGCGTGTTCTAAAACTGCCTCTGGGATGCTAGAATATTGTTGTCGGGCAGGGGGATTGGGCGCATTTGTGCCACTGTGGACTTTCGCTTTGATGTACGGTCCGCTGTAGCGTCGGATGCTGCCTCGACCGCGGGAAGGGGCACTCGTGGATGGTGTGCAGATCAGTCTCGGTTCGTTCCTCGACTACATGCGCAGCACGCCGCGCGGTTGCGCGGGCATCGTTCGGGACCAGCGAGAGATCTACCTCGATGAGACGAGCATGGCGTGGGCGTTCTACGGGCCGTTCCGGCTGGCGCTGCAGCGGGCGGTGACCTCGTCGGATGCGGTGGAGATCATCGCCGCGGCGGTGCGGCGGGCGCGTCCGGTGCAACAACCGCACTTCCGGCAGCTACGCGCGGGATTCGAGCGCTGGTGGGGGCGCGCCAAGGTCACCGGCCTCCCAGCCGCCTCCACGCGTTGTGAGATCGGCGGGCTCGCGATCACGATCTCGGAGCGCAGCTCGCTGGCGTTGCGCCACCGGGACGGTCGGACCGAGGTCGTGCTGCCGTACCTGAAGGAGCCGCGGCTGGGCACGGATTCCGCGAACCTCGCGTTGCGCGTCTTGGAGCGCGCGATGCCGGCCCTGCGGCCGGGTGCGACGCCGATGGTGCTCGACGTGCGTCGCGGCAAACCTTTGCGGCTGCGTAAGAACGCGAACCGGGTCGAGCTGGACGCACTGCTGGCCGCCGAGGCGGCCAAGTACCTCACGCACTGGACGGCCGTGGCCGCAGCGCCTGCCGCGTCGAGTGGCGTGGTGTTCCGGCCCGGGCTGGTATCGGGGAGTTCGCGGGCTGCCGGTATCTAGAGTTGCGGGAGCTGTGTCAACCGCTTGCGGGTTGGGGCCCTGGATTTTCGGGGTCCCAACCGCGGTGAATTCCTGTTTGGGCGTGCTGAATCGGGTATTCACGCGACCTGCGGCGGGACGAGGACGGTAGATTCCGGCAAGGAATGCTAGCCGTACAAAGCCGCTCCCGGAAGCCTTCGGCGTCAACTGCGGCGGGGCTGGCGGTGCATCAGGCCGAAGCGGGACCACTGGGTCTCGGCTGCCTCGATGGACCGGCGGGTCCGCTCGGGATCCACAGTGGACAGCTGGGCGACGATGGCCTGGGCCACCGCCAATCCCGGGGTGAGCGAGGGGAAGAACGCGACGCCCTCAGCGGGGATCAACACGACCTCGCTCGGCTGCGGCGGCCAGCGCAGGGCTGGCCGCGTCGGTAAGGACGAAGACCCGGGCGCCGCGGTCGCTCGCCTCTTCGGCCGCCGTCACCGTGCTCTGGTACAGCCGCCAGAAGCTGATCGCCACCAGCACGCCGCCAGGCTCGCGCGTCGTCGAACATCCCCATTGGCGCGGGCCCACTCGACGGTGTGTTCGCCAGCCGTCCGGCCGGGTCGACGCCGCGCTTGTCGAGCAGCCGCGGCACCTCCGTCACCGCGGTGTGCTCGAACTGGTGCAGCCGGGAGGTGAGCAGGTCGTTGACCGCGTCCGCGGCTTCCTGAGTCGTGCAGCCGAGGAATTTCTCGAAGACCAGCACGCCGTTGCTCAACTCGCCCTCGTCCTGCACCTCGCGCTCGTAGGAGAACAGGTCGTTGCGCAGGTGCACGGCGTCGGAGAAGGTGTCGCGCAACACCTCCATCGGGCGGGTGGCGGCGATCTCGGCCGGTACCTCCGCGCCGACGGCGTGCTCAACCAGGTTCGCCGACCACGGCGCGCCGCCCACCTTGCGGCGCATTTCCACGTATTCGATTGGATTGGACAGCCGGGCCTCGCTGATGTTGGCCAGTTCCCAAAGCGATTCGTCCAGCAGTTGCTTGGTGTTCTCGGTGAACCGCCGCCGCCAGTCCGGGCTCATCGTCGGCACCGTGCGGCCCCACAGGTCGGCCAGGCCGCGCTCCACCGGGTTCGTCGGTTCCGCCTTGATCGGTCCTTCGACCGGCATGAACGCGCGCAGCCGTTCGAGGTGCTCGCGCGCCCCGGCCTGGTCCGGATTCCGCTTGTGGAGCTCGACGAAGTGGTCGTCGAAGTAGAACACCCACACGTACCAGTCGGTGATCAGGTCCAGCTCCAGACCGTCCGCGCCCGGATGCGTGTACGCGCAAAGCAGCGCGTAGTCGTGGCGCTCGAAGTCCGCTTCGTTCCAGATTGGCTTGCCTTCTTGCGGCACGTCGATCATGTCCATTCCGTAGGCCCACGCCTTGCTGTGCTCGCGAGCCCGTTCGAGGTTCGGGTTCAGCCGTGCCGGGTAGGACAGGTAGAAATCCGGCAGTCGAAAGGGCTGCATTGGTTTGCGCACCTGGCCTCTCTGCGATGCTCGCTGACCCTGGGCACGAAACCAGCGAAGGCCGCGACGGCCAATGCCCGCGGAACGGGTTGTACACGATCGGGATTCGGCATCGCCCGACCAGCCCAGTGCGGCGCTGCGGTGGGTCACCCTTCTGCCGTTTTACAAGCGGCGGAAGCCGCTTGCGGTGTGAGATCAGTCTGCACCGCCGCAGATTCTCAACAGTGTGCTACGGGGACACCCCGCACTCCAGGTTTATCTCGCGAAGACGGCCCCGCCGTGGTGAATTGGCACTCATGATGTCGGGGATCCCACAGCGAGGAGGCACTTGAGGGGCCATTCACACCGCTGCGCAAAACACGTCAGCTTCATTCGCTAACGCTCGTGCACGACCACGCCGTCGACCATCGTGAGGTCCACCCGGCACTGCCCGATTTCCTCTGGTGGTAGCGAGAACGGGTCTCGGTCGAGCACGACGAGATCGGCGGCTTTGCCTACTTCGACGGTGCCGGTGTCGCCGTCCACGTGGTTCACCCAGGCACTGCCCGCGGTGTAGGCGGCGAGCGCATCCACCAGGTCAAGCGATTGTTCCGGCAAGAAGGGTGCATCGTCGGTGCCGGGTTCGCGCCGGTTGACCGCAACGTGCACCGCCTGCATCGGATCTGCGTCGGACACCGGCCAGTCACTGCCGACGGCGAGCACCGCTCCGGCGGCGCGCAGCGACCGGAACGGGTACTGCCAACCGGCTCGCCGGTGTCCCAGGTGCGGCACGGTCAGCTTGGTCATGGCGGCGTCGTTGACCGCCCAGCGGGGCTGGATCGTCGCGGTGACGCCGAGTTCGTGGAACCGCGGGACATCGCTGGGGTGCACCACCTGCACGTGGGCGATCTGGTGGCGCAGGTCCCGGCCGGTGGTGGCTGCGGCGAGCGCGTCCAGCACGTCGCGCACCGCTTGGTCGCCGATGGCGTGGAAGTGCAGCTGGAAACCGTCGGCGGCGAGCTCTGGCACCACGGCCGCGAGGACATCGGGCTCCACGAAGGACATCCCGCGGCCGTGGCTGCCGAGGTAGGGCAGCTGCAGCGCGGCGGTGAAGTTCTCGCACACCCCATCCTGCATGATCTTCACCGCGTCGGCGCGGAACCGCAGCCCGCGTGCCCGGCTGCGCCGGTGGCGGAGCTCTTCGATCTGTTCCCGGGCGCGAGTGCGGTCCCACCACAGCGCGCCGCGGACCTTGCCGGTCAGCAGGCCCTGCCGGTCGGCGGTCAGGTAGGTCGCCAGCGTGTCGTCGTAGCCGAGGTACGGGCCGATGATCGCATCGTGCCAGGACGTTATCCCGCACGAATGCAGGTAGCGCTGTCCCTCCAACAGCCCCGCGAGATACTCCTGCGCGCTGGCCGGCGGCAGCACGTGCTCGACCAGGCGGGTCGCGCCCTCATGCAGGGTCCCGGCGGGTTCGCCGGCGGCGTCGCGTTCGATCCGGCCGTCCAGCGGATCCGGGGTGTCCTGGTCGATCCCGGCCAGCCGCAGCGCCGCGGAATTCACCCACGCGCCGTGGTGATCGCGGTTGAGCAGGTACGCCGGGCGGTCGCCGGTCACCGAGTCCAGGGCGGCGCGCGCGGGCGTGCCGTGCGGGAACTGCCCCATGTCCCAGCCGCCGCCGAGCACCCAGCCCGCATCCGGCCGGAACTCGGCGATGAGCCGCAGGCAGTCGGCGGCGTCGAGGCATTCGGTGAGGTCGCAACGCAGCCGCTCGATGCCACCGTACAACGGGTGCACGTGCGCGTCGTGGAAACCGGGCAACAGCAGCCGGCCACCGAGGTCGATCACCTCGGTCGACGGGTTCAATCGGGCTCGCACGGCGGCGTCCCCGACGGCCGCGATCCGCCCGCCGCGCACCGCGACGGCGTCGGTGAACGAGCGGGCGGCGTCCATTGTGGCCACCGGTCCGCCCATGAAGGCCACCTCGCGCATGCCGAGATTGTCCCAGCATCACGCGGGAGCAGCTCCGTCTTCGGCGAATCAGAAATCCGGATCGCCGAGCCACTCCGCCCGGAGGCGTCCCTTCAGCGCACGAGGCGCTGGCGATTTCGCGCAGTGCCGAACCGAGCGGGCTGTCAGCGGCCGTCGCCGGTGATGACCGCGACGGCCTGCTCGCGGGCGGACTCGTCGACCTCGGGGATCTGGAAGCTGCGGCTGCGGATGTGGGCCACCAGCTCCGCCTCCGGCGCGACGCCGTGCTGGCGCAGGTAGTAGCCGACCGCGCCGGGCCAGATCCAGCTGCCGTCGGTGTGGAAGGTCATCGGCACCGCCGGGCTGCGGTTCGGGTCCAGCCGGTCGGTGTCGTAGCTGCGCGCGGCCATCACGATCGGGGCCCGCTCCAGGTACGCCGCCACCGGGTCGAGCTCCGCCGGATCGAGCCCCGGCCGCTCGGTGATCGGGCGTCCGCCGTCGTCGAAGACCTCCGCGGTGCGCAGCCCCGGCCTGGTGCTCGGCGGCGCTAACCAGTCCGGCGTGGCTGCCGCGGGGCGAGGGTAGCGGCGTAGTTCCTCGGCGAAGGCTTCGGGTGGGGCAGCGACGCGCCAGTTCGGCTCGTAGTCGCCATTGAAGTCGACGGTGTAGCTACCCGGTCGCTGCAGCCGGTAGAGCGCGCTGATCCAGGTGCCGCGGTCGGGCTGGTACATGCCGTGGCGCAGCTGCACGAACAGACCAATGACTTCGGTGGGCACGGCCAGCGGGACGACCGTGCCGTTGGGGGCGAGCAGTTGCGCGACGAGTTCGTGGTAGTCACCGAGTTCGCGGTATTCGACGGTGGCTTCCTGCCAGCCGGGAGGGAGGGAGCGCACGACGATGCGGCCGATCTCCTGGATCAGCTGCTGCTGCGCGACCTCGTCCAGCGATCCCGGTCGGTCGTTGGGTCCCGGTTGGCTCATGCCTGCATCCTCCCAGTCGCGCGGAAACCGTGGGAGCCGTTTCGGGCAAGTTCCGGTCCGGCTCGCGCGGCACCGTCGTACGTCGTGACCGGAAGCTTAAGACTCCGTCCGGTGGATCGTCGTGGCTGGAGTTGATCACGTTTCGCAACAACTCGCGCACTCCCCGAACTCCCAGGTGACCGGGGGGACACACACCCGTTCCGGCGACGCAAACGAGAGTGCTGAGCGCAAATTGTTGACAATCCGACGAGCTGCCGTTTAATTTCGAGCCATTCCGGCCGGACGCGGGAGGTGGGCTATGCGAACCGAGTCTTATCGCAATCCCCGCCCGGCTCGATGGTTGTCTTCTTCTTCGCTTTGGCTGCGACATCACTGACCGAAGTCTTCGGCAGTGCCGGTGACGGCCGCGGGTGCCCCGCGGGTCGCCGCAACATCGATCACTGATGGATCCCGGGCGTGCGCGCCCGTGACAGGTATGCGCTCTGAGAGAGGAGGTTCGGCCCGTGGCACTCGTCGACCGCGACCCGCTGATGAGGGTGATCTGGACGGACTCGGTGACCGGCTGCAACGGTTACTTGGTCGTGCACAGCATGGTGTCCGGTCTCGCCACCGGCGGGACTCGGATGCGTGCCGGCTGCACGCTGTCCGAGGTGGAGGCACTGGCGCGAGGCATGGCCCGCAAGACTGCCGTGTTCGACCTGCCGGTCGGCGGCGCCAAGGGCGGCATCGACTGCGACCCGAAGGATCCCGCCGCCCGCGGCGTGCTGAGCCGTTTCGTGCAGGCGATGCGGCCGTGGCTCGATGCGCATTGGGTGACGGCCGAGGACCTCGGGGTGCCGCAACACCTGATCGACGAGGTGTTCGCCGAGGTCGGGCTGCACCAGTCTTACCACGCGGCGATCCGCCGGGCGCCGGACGCGGAGCGCACTCTTCGCCGGGTTCGTGCCGGGCTCAACTCGCCGGTGCCGGGCGGCCTGCTGCTCGGCGACGTGGTCGGCGGCTACGGCGTCGCGCAGAGTTGCCTGGGCGTCGTGCACGCCCGCGGCTGGGCGCAGAAGGAGACAACAGTGGCCGTGCAGGGCGTCGGCACGATGGGCGGCGGTGCGGCCTACTACCTGCACGAGGCGGGACTCAAGGTCGTCGCGCTGGCCGACGCGGCGGGTACTTTGTTCCACCCGGACGGGCTGGATGTCCCAGCGCTGCTGGAAACCCGCGACCGCTTCGGCGAGATCGACCGGACCCAGGTGCCGCCGGACATCCAGCGGCTGCCGCGCGAAGCCGTCCTCTCCACCGAGGTGGACGTGCTGATCCCGGCCGCGGTCTCGTTCACGATCAAGGCGCCGCAGGTGCCGGAGGTCGCCGCAAAGGTGATCATCGAGGCGGCCAACACTCCGGTCACCCCGGACGCAGAGGAAATGCTCGCGACGCGCGGTATTCCGGTGATCCCGGACTTCGTCGCCAATGCCGGCGCGGTGGCTTGGGCTTGGTGGTTGCTGCTCGGGCGGGTCGACGCCGATCCGGTGCTCTCGTTCCAGGTGTTGCGCGAGGAGATGCTGGCCAAGATCCCGCCGCTGTTGGCGGCCTGGGACACCGAAGGGCACACGCCGCGGACAGCGGCACTGCTTCTCGCCGAGCGTCGGAACGAGGAGAACCGGGTCGCCGAAGCGGCCGGTCGCGGGCTGCTGAGCATCCCCTGACGACAGCGTTTCGAGGTGCTGCGACTGCGGGTTTGGCACATTGCTGACATGGTGCAATCGATGTGTGACAACCCGCAGTCGGAGTGCTAGCGTTGCGGTGGTTGCAGTTTTGGTCCCAGCAGTACTGGAAAGTGCCTGCCAGAACGCAGGCACTTTTTTTGTGCCGTGGTGCTTCGCAGCTGCGTCGGGCACCGGGTGATCAGCTCGGCGACCTGGGGTCTGCGCAGTGTTGACCCTGGCCAGCAGAATCAGGAGAAACAAGGAATGGCTACCGGTAAGGTCAAGTGGTTCAACGCGGAGAAGGGCTACGGGTTCATCACCCCCGATGGCGGTGGCGCTGACGTCTTCGCCCACTATTCCGCGATCCAATCCACCGGTTTCCGCACGCTGGAAGAAGAGCAGCGGGTGGAGTTCGAGATTGCTCAGGGGCCGAAGGGTCCGCAGGCCTCGGACATCCGCGTGATCTGAACCAGGTCGTGCCGGACAGGCATGACGACGCATCGGAGAAAGCTCTGATGCCGCCTCCGATGGGCGGCAGATTCGGGCCGCCTGCGGTGCCGGTCTGCCGCCGAGGAGGACAACCTTTTTCACCCATTAAGGGGTACGCCGCCGGGGTACTCTTCCAGCCCGCTGACGTTTACCCGGTGCGAGGTTGAGGTGCCCCTGCGTGTGGTTGTCGCCGGTGCGACCGGCGTGGTCGGGAGAACACTGCTTCCGCTGCTGCGGGACCGCGGTCATCACGTGACCGCGCTCGTCCGCCACGCGGACCGGCTGGATGGCGCGGCTGCGGCCGACGACGTCGCAGTCGCCGACCTGTTGGATTCGGCCGGATTGCGCCGGGAATTGCGCCGCGCCGAGCCGGACGTGGTCATCGACCAGACGTCCGGCTTCGGAAGAGCCGGCCAGGACGAGGGCCTGCGCCGCACCGCCCAGTTGCGCGAGTGCGGGTCCCGGAACCTGGTCGCGGCCGCCGTCGAGGTGGGCGCGCGGCGCATCATCGGTCAGAGCATGACCGCTGCCTACCGTCCACACGGGCATGACGTGCTCGACGAGGAAACGCCACTGTGGACAGACGCGCCGGGCTGCTGGGGCGACGCGGTCCGAGCCCTTGCGACGATGGAAGAAGCGGTGCTGACCTGTCCGGACATCGAGGGCGTCGCGGTGCGCTATGGCGCGCTGTACGGCCCGAACACCCACTACGCGCCGGGCGGGGCGATCCACGCGCGGGTCCGCGGCAGTGAGCTGCCGCTGGTGGACGACGGCATCGGCCTGACGTCGTTCACCCACGTCGACGACGCGGCCGGGGCGGTGCTCGCGTTGGTCACCGGTGGTGAGCCCGGCACCTACAACGTCGTGGACAACGAGCCGGCCGAATCGATGGAATGGCTACCGGCATACGCTCGGATGGCGGGTGGCCCGGCCCCGGTTTCGCTGACCATGGACCAGGCCAGGGCGCAGTTGGACTGGTTGACCGTGCACCAGTTGACCGAGCAGCGCGGTGCCACCAACTTCCGATTACGCGAAACGCTGGGCTGGCGGCCGATTTGGCCGAGCTGGCGCGAGGGGTTTGCCGCATTGTTCGGCCTTTGGTCCGGCTAGTCGCGGAGAACTTCGGCGTCGCTTGACAGATCCGTGATCGTTCCGGGGCGCGAGTAAGCGCACACTGCGGTCCAAGGGGTGGGATATCCGGGGCGGCACGGGTTAGGTTCAGAAATAAGACCTTGCCCCCAAGGCCGGAGACGAGAGCAGCCGATGACCGCCACTGATGTGCAACCGCTGCGGAAGCTGTTGCCGGAAGGCAGCGTGTTCGACGATGTCGACGTGCTGGAGGCCCACCGCAGGGACCGGGCCACCTTCTGCCCGGCCGGAAAACCATCGGTGCTGGTCCGCGCACGGTCCACTGAGGACGTAGCGACGACACTGACCTGGGCGCACGAGAACCGGGTTCCGGTGGTGCCGCAGGGCGCGCGTTCCGGGCTGTCCGGCGCGGCCAACGCCATCGACGGCTGCATCCTGCTCTCGCTAGAGAAGATGGACCAGATCGTCGAGATCGACACCGACGAGCAAATCGCCGTCGTGGAGCCCGGCGTGGTCAACGGCGTGTTCGCGGCGAAGGTCGCCGAGCACGGGCTGTTCTACCCGCCCGACCCGGGTTCCCGCAACATCTCGACCATCGGCGGCAACGTGGCCACCAACGCCGGGGGCATGTGCTGCGTGAAGTACGGCGTGACCGGCGACTTCGTGCGCGGCCTGGAGGTGGTGCTCGCCGACGGCCGGGTGATGCGCACCGGCCGCCGCACCGCCAAGGGCGTCGCCGGCTACGACTTGACACGGCTGATGGTTGGCTCTGAGGGAACCCTCGGCGTGGTCACCGAGGTCACTGTCGCGTTGCGGCCAGCCGCAGCGCAGCCGCTGACCGCCGTGGCGTTCTTCCCGACGATCGCCGACGCGGCCCGCACTGTCGCCGGATACCTGGGGGAGGGCTACCCGCCGTCGGTGCTGGAGTTCATGGACGCCCCGACGGTGCGTGCGGTGCAGCGCATCGCCGATCTCGGCTTCCCGGACGGCGTGGCGGGAATGCTCCTCGTGCAGTCCGACCGCGGCGAGGCCGCGCCAGCCGACCTGGCGGCCTTCGAGCGCGTGGCTCGTTCCTTCGCCGCCACCGAGGTGGTCGTCGCCGACGACCCGGCCGAGGGCGAGCTGCTGATGCAGGCCCGGCGGCTGGTCGGGGATGCCCACGAGAAGCTTGGCCTGTCGATGCTGGTCGACGACGTGTGCGTGCCCCGGCGGCGGCTGGTGGACCTGGTCGAGGGACTGGGGAGGATCGCGGAGCAGCACCGGGTTCAGGTGCTGTGCGCCGGGCATGCCGGCGACGGCAACATGCATCCGGTCGTCACCTTCGACGCCGACGCCCCGGGCGAGGCGGTTCGCGCGCAGCGCGCGTTCGACGCGATCATGAAACTGGGGTTGGAGCTCGGCGGCACCATCACCGGTGAGCATGGCGTCGGCCACCTCAAGCGGCGCTGGCTGGGCGAGGAGCTCGACGACGCGGGCCTTTGGACGCAGCGAACGATCAAGAACGCCCTCGACCCCCACGGCATCCTCAACCCCGGCCGAGTCCTCCCCGACCAGGCGTGAGGCAATCTCAAAGAAAGTCAGCGCGCCGATTTCCATGAGCCCATCCTGGCCGATCCGAAGCCGCGATGCTGGAAGCGTCGGTACGGGGCTGTCGCAAGCGGCGTGGCAGCCTTGCCCCACCTCGCAACTGGCAACGCCGCGGATTCTCAGCGGTCTTCTCGAGAGGACAGCCGGACGAGTGGTCATACGTGTGTCCGGGCTCACGCAGCCGAGAAGGCCGCTGATATCCGTCTACCGCTACGCAAGAAAAGGTTGGAGAGCGCTCATTGGAATCGCCGATGGGCCGGTCAGTCGTGGTCGTAGGAGTCGTCCACCGGGACCGGACGGTGCTGCTCGGCAAGGTCCGCGGGGTCGGCGTCGAGGGGGACCTCGATTGGTTCCGGCTCTTCCTCGCCGGGCACTTCCTCGGCTTGGCGCGCCTGTTCGGCGGCGTCGGCTTCCGGGGTTTCGGAGTCCATCGATTCCTCCAGTCGGTTGCTGGTCGGATCAACTGCAACGGTAACGAGCCCGGCCGCGCGGCGCGCGGCTCACGGCGACAACCGCGCGAACTGGTCGCCTAAGTCGTGCAGCCGGGGGAGGCCCTCCAAGCGGCGCAGCCATGACTGCGGCCAGCCAGCGGCGCCGCGCACGGCCCCGGCGAGCGCCGCCGCCATGCTGGCGATGGTGTCGGTGTCGCCGCCAGCCCGGATGCACTGTCGCACGACGTCGGCCGGCCTTTCGGCGTGGCCGAGGAACGCCCACAGCGCCAGCGGCACCGAATGCGTGGCCCGCACGTCGTTGCCGAGCTCCTCGGCGGCGCGGTGCGGGTCCCGGTGCCCGAGATGTGCGGCGACCGCTTGCAGCCGCCGCACCCACTCCGGTTCGTAGATGACGTGGGCCAGCTTGCCCAGGAAAGATTCCGGGTCGAGCGACCCGCAGGTGTGCAGGGCCAGGTACGCGCTGCAGGCCTGCACCGCCGCGCCTTCCTGCCCGTCGGGGTGGCCATGGGTCACAGATGCCGCCCGGCGGCCCAGTTCCGCGGCGTGGTGGGCGCTTTGCGCGGCCAACGCTACCGGCGCGCAGCGCATCGCGGCGCCGTTACCGAACGAACCCTGCCCGCGGAACACCGACACGGCCGCATCCCGCCACGGCACGCCCGAGTTGAGCCGCCCGAACAGGTCCGCCGCCGAGGTGGCGAATCCGCGCCACGGTTCTCGATTCCAGGCGCAGGTAAACGCCGCAGCGAGCTCGCCCTCGTCTAGCAGGTGCCCGCCGAGGCGGGCACGCTCCAGCAGGTGTTCGGCCAGAGCGATGGTCAGCGCCGTGTCGTCGGTGTAGCGCAGCTGGTGGTTGGAGTGCTCGAACTCCCGCAAGGTCAGCTCGCTGACCGGTGGCTTGCCTTCGAACGGGGCGCCCATGGCGTCGCCGAGTCCGACTCCTGTGAACAACCCGCGGGCGCGGTCACGCGCCAGCGTGGGACCGGTCGAGTTCACCCGCGACCTCCCGAGGACACCATCGGTGGTGTCAACGGTACGCCTTTCGCCGGATAGCCTCTGCCTCGAACCCGCTTCAGCCTGGAAGAAAATGATGTCGGTCGTCCTGGGCGCCCTGATCGTCTTGCCCGCAGTGGCGTCCTTGGTCGACTGGCGATGGTCCCGACCGCACGGCGCGAGGCGCACAAAGTCGTTTCGGCATCCGGGTTTCTGGCTGCTCGTGGTCTCGGAACGCGATCTACCTGAATCAGGTGTTGTGCACGATCTAGCTGATGCGGATGTGGCGCGGCGACTCATCGCGCGCTACGTGCCCACCGGCTGGTTCGACCTGGCCGACGACAACCCGATGATCAAGTGACTGGCCGAGACGTGGCCGCGTCCGGAACTGGCTGGGGTGGGGCCTGTTGCGCGTGCAGGCATTCTCGGAGCTGCCGTTCGTGATGTTGGCCTACCTGACGATCTGCCGGCGGTTCGGCTTCGAGGTGTGGCCGGTGGCGGCTTCCCACTGGCGACCTTCTGCTTGATCGAGTGGTCACTGGCCAACTCGTGCACACTCGGCATCCTGCTCCGCGTCGCGTCCGGGCTGGTGACGCCGTGATTCGTGGCGCGGCTTTCCGCGGGCCACCGGAAGCGGGCCGGTTCGGTGGCGCGACCTGGTGATCGCCGGTGCGTTGTTCGTCGTCGTCCCAGCGGTATGCGCGGCGCTCGACCGGGTTTTTGGCGTCAGGTGAGCGGGACCCAGGGATCCTGCTCCCCCGAGGCGTTCAGCCGATGGATCGGCCCGCGTAATCCGGCGCGGGCTCGGCCAAGTTGGCGAACCGCTCCGCCACAGCCGTCGGCAACGGCGTCGTGCCGCCCTTCTGGCCGTCCACGTGCAGCGCCATGATTTCCTCAGTCGCCACCAATGCACCGTCGACCGACATCTCGTGGCAGATGCGAACCTTCTTGGCGTCGGCGCCCGCGATGCGGCTGGTCACCACCAGATCCGAACCCGGCTTGACCTCCCGCAGGTATCGCACGTGGGTCTCCACCGTGTATAGCGAGCAGCCTGTGTCGGTGCGGTGGGACGTGTCCAGCCCCACGTGGTCCATCACCGCGTCGGTGGCGAATCCGAACACCAGCACGTAGTAGGCCTCGCTGAGGTGGCCGTTGTAGTCGATCCACTCCGGAAGGACCCGCTGCCGGTACTTCCGCAGCCCGGTCACGGCTTGCCGTTGCGCACACCGTTGATCGCGCGCATGACGGCGATCACCGCGCGGTCGCGGTCGGCGACCAATTCGGCGATGCTGCGGCCGTCGGCAGCCTCCTCGCAGCCCTTGACCATGGCGTCGCGCAGCTCGTTGGTGAGCTCCGGTGCCTCCAGCCGGGTCCACGGCGACTTCAGCGACGGGCCGAAGTGGTCAAGCATGTGCGCCATGCCGCCCTCGCCACCGGCGAGGTGGAAGGTCAGGCACGGCCCGAGTAGCGGCCAGCGCAGGCCGGGCCCTTCGGTGATCGACGCGTCGATCTGCGCCGGGGTGGCCTCGCCGTTGGCGACCATGTGCAGCGCCTCGCGCCAGATCGCCTCCTGCAGCCGGTTGGCGATGAAGCCCGGGACCTCGCGGTCCATGGTGATCACCGACTTGCCGGCGACCTCGAAGAACTCCGCTGCCCACCGCACCGCCCACGGCTCAGTCCGCTCGCCGCCGACGACCTCGACCAGCGGGATGAGGTACGGCGGGTTGAACGGGTGCCCGACCACGAGCCGCTGCGGCGTCGGGCAGTCCACCTGCATCTCGGTCATGCCGTAGCCGGAGGTCGAGGACGAGATCACGACGCCCGCCGGGGTTGCCGCGTCAAGTCGGGCCAGCAGATCCCGTTTGAGCGCAAGGTTTTCCGGCGCGCTCTCCTGCACGAAGTCGGCCTTGACGACTGCTTCTTCAAGCGTCGGGGCGATGACGAGGTTGTCGCGGCAGGCGTCGTCGGCCAACCCGAGTTCGATGAGGGCGGGCCACGCGGCGTCGACCAGCCGACGCAGCTTGGTCTCGAAGTCGGGGGCTGGGTCCCACGCGGTCACCTGGTAGCCGCGCGCCAGGAAGTGCGCGGCCCAACCGCCGCCGATGACACCGGCACCGATGCACGCGACCCGCCGCACCGCCGCGGGGGAGGAGGTTTTCTCGTTCAACTTGGGAATTCCTTTTCAAGCAAGGCTTTTACCTGCGTAGCTGCGTAGCCGCTTGCGGTGTGGGACTGAGCTCGCACCGCTGCGCGAACCGAGTTCCGGTCAACGCTTCTTGAGGCCGAGCCGCGCTCGGGCCTGGCCCGGGGTGGCGACCTTCACGCCCATGCCCTCGACGATCGTCACCGCGCGTTCGACGAGCTGTCCGTTGGTGGCCTTGACACCCCGGCTCAGGTAGAGGTTGTCCTCCAGGCCGACTCGGACGTTGCCGCCCAGCGCCGCAGTCAGGCCCACCCAGCGCAGCTGGTCGCGGCCGATGGCGAAGCTCGCCCAGTTCGCGTCGGCGGGCAGCATGTTCACCATCGCCTGCAGCAAGCCCGGGTCCGGCGGGGCGCCCCACGGGATACCCGCGCACAGCTGGAACAGCGGCGGGGCGTCGATCAGCCCCTCCTCGATCAGTTTGGTGGCGAACCACAGGTTGCCGGTGTCGAAGATCTCCAGCTCCGGCTTGACGCCCAGCTCCTGGATCCGCTTAGCACCGATGCGCAGCATGTCCGGGGTGGAGATGTAGAGCTGGCTGCCCTCCCCGAAGTTCAGCGAACCGCAGTCCAGCGTGCAGATGTCCGGCAGCAGCTCCTCGACGTGCGGCAGCCGGTCCAGGCCGTTGACCAGGTCGGTGCCGTCCACTGGCTTGAGCGGGTCGTCGACGTCGATGACCAGGTCGCCGCCCATCCCGGCGGTCAGGTTGATGACCACGTCGATGCCGGTCTCCTTGATCCGCTCCAGCACTTCGCGGTAGAGCGACACGTCGCGGGAGCCCTGCCCGGTCTCGATGTTGCGGACGTGGATGTGCACCACGGCCGCGCCGGCCGCGGCAGCCTCCACGGCGGACTTGGCGATCTGCTCCGGGGTGACCGGGACGAACTCGCTCTTGCCGGTGGTGTCACCGGCGCCGGTGAGCGCGGCGGTGATGATCACTTCGTTGCCCATCGGGCTCTCCCTTCCGTGGGTGCGGCTGATCGCCCGGGCGCAACGAAATCCGCGGCCCGGGGCGGTTTTTCGGGTCTGGAGGTTCCGTTTCATAAGCGGCGGTAGCCGCTTGCGGTGTGGAACTCAGCTTGCCCCGCCGTGGGTTCACGGTGCCCACCTTCTGGGGTTCTCCCGGCGAGGACAGTCCCAACGTGGTGGAGTGGCATGTCGGGGATCCCGCGGCGAGAAGGCCCTGAGGTTCCGCTACCCGCACCCCTACGCAAACCATTTTGGAATCAGTCCTTAGCGCCGGACGATCTCGCGCTCGACGAACTCGCGCAGCACCCGGCGCATCCGCTCCACCGACCGGCCGGGCCGCCCGGCGAGCACCTGGATGCCCAGCCCGTCGACGAGCGCGGTCAGGGTCACGGTGAGTTCTTCCGCGTCGGTGTCGTTGAACACGCCCTGCTGCTGGCCCTGCCGGATGGTGCGGGCGATCGTGTCGTGCCAGCGCGTGTAGGAATCGCTGTGCAGCACCTGGAGATCTGGGTTCAGGGCGCTCTCGGTCCACACCTGTAGCCAGATCGACCACTCCGCGCGCAGCAGGCCCGGCTTGGGCAGCTGGAGCTCCACCAGCCGCAGCAGGCGTTCGTGCGCATCCTCGATGTTGTGCAGCTCGGCAACCTGCCGGTCGAAGGCCAGCCGCACCGAGTACCGCAGCGTCTCGGTGAGTAGGTAGTTGCGGCCGGGGAAGTAGTAGTGGATGGTCGCGGCGCTGGTGCCGCAGGCCTTGGCGACGTCGGCGACCCGCACCGAGTGGAAACCGCGCTCGGCGATCAGCGTCCAGGCCGCGTCGAGGATCTGCTGGTACCGGCCCGCTTCGCGGAGGTCGCCGGGTTCGCGCTCGGGCCGTGCGGTGCGCTGGGGCGCGGCGGCAACCCTCTCGACGTCGTCGCCGCCGTAGATCAGCCAGTTCACCGTGACGCCGGTGAGCTCGGCGATCCGGGTGAGCTCGACCGGGGTGAACCGGCGGGTCCCGGTCAGCGACTTGGAGAGCTTCGTCGGGTCCAGCCCGATCCGCTCGGCGAAGGCACGCTGGCTCCCCGGATACTTGCGCAACACGTCGCGCACCCGCTGGCGCAACGCAGCCGTCGTGTCATGCACGGGACGCAACGCTAACAGTTCATTGCGAAAATCGCAATGAACTGTTAGCGTTGCGATCCAATCGGGTCGTCGCGGGCTGCCTCTACTTGGAGCAATATGCCTAGCCAATCGTGTTAATACTGCCCGTGGCGACGATCGAGCATTGATGTGGGTTGTGATTGACAAGTCAGTCGGCCGCAATGCCGGAGCGATTCTCGGATGGTGCGAGCGTAGAACGAACGTGCTGAGCTGAACTCGTGAACAGCACCAGGCCGGTGGCGAAGACCGCCGAGGAGCAGGAGAGTGCGCGGCGCTGGCGGGTGCTGGCAATCTGCTTGGTCGCCGGGTTCATGACCCTTCTCGACGTCAGCATCGTCAACGTCGCGCTGCCGTCGATTCAGCAGGGGTTGGACGCGCCAGCGGCGGCGCTGTCGTGGGTGGTCTCCGGCTACGCCCTGACCTTCGGGCTGGTCTTGGTGCCGGCCGGTCGGCTCGGCGACGACCGGGGCCGTAGCCGGATGTTTCTGCTGGCGCTGGCGGCTTTCACGGTAGCCAGCGCGCTGGCCGGATTCGCGTTGACCCCGCTGTGGCTGGTCATCGCCCGCCTGCTGCAGGGGGTGGCCGGCGGGTTGCTAAACCCACAGGTGCTTGGACTTATGCAGCAGTTGTTCCACGGCCGCGAGCGAGGCAAGGCCTTCGGTCTTTTCGGCGCGGTGGTCGGCATCTCGACGGCGATCGGCCCGCTGCTGGGCGGCTTGATCATCCAGGTGGCCGGGCAGGAGCACGGCTGGCGCTGGGTGTTCTTCGTGAACCTGCCCATCGGTATCGCGGCGGTGCTCTACGGGCTGCGGGTGCTGCCGCGCGACGGCGCGCGCGGACAGTCCCGCAGCCTCGACCTGGTCGGGGTCCTGCTGCTCGGCGGTGGCCTGCTGTGCCTGTTGTTGCCGCTGGTCGAGCAGGAGGGCGGGCGGGGAGCGCCGTGGTTCCTGCTGATCGTCGCCGCGGTGCTGCTGGTTCTGTTCGTGGCGTGGGAGTACTGGTATCGGGCGAGGGGGCGCGCGCCACTGGTGAACCTGCGGCTGCTTAAGATCCGCAGCTACTCGTTCGGCGCAACGCTGGGGCTGCTGTACTTCGCCGGGTTCACCAGCATCTTCTTCGTGCTGGCGGTGTACTTCCAGCGCGGCCTCGGTTATTCGGCGCTGCAGGCCGGGCTGGCGCTGACGCCGTTCGCGGTTGGCTCGGCGGTGGCGTCGGCCCTCGGTGGCCGGATCGTGCACCGGATGGGCAGACGTCTGGTGATCATCGGCCTGGCGGCGGCGCTGCTCGGCCTGCTGGCGACGGACCTGCTGCTGGCCACGCACCCGGGAGAGGCGGCCGGACTGGTGACGGCACTGCCGCTGCTGATCGCCGGAACGGGCAGCGGCCTGGTGATCTCACCGAACCAGACGGTGACTCTGAGCGAGATCGACGCCGCCCACGGCGGGACGGCGGCGGGAGTCCAACAGACAGGCCAGCGCATCGGCTCGGCGGTGGGCACGGCGGCGGCGTCGGGCCTGTTCTTCGGCACACTTATGACGAGCGGCTTCGACGCGGCGATCTCGGACGGTCTGATCGTCTCGGTCGGCTTCGTCTCGGCAGCCCTCGTCGTAGCCCTCGCGGAAGTCCTACTGGCTAAGCGCACCGTTTCGGCTGCTGAAGACCCATGAGTCCGTTGGGTAGCTGTATAGGCTGTTTTGGATGGCGGGTGCGGGCTCGTGGCAGACCGGCTGGTGCCTTCGCCAGCGGTGACGTCGCTGCCGCCCTTGCGGTTCGAGGCAAACAGGCGCTACAGCAGCCAAAAGTACTCACGGTGCGTGATCGGCGGAAACGCTATGCTTTTACGGAGTTCAGGAACTTCGGTCAGCTAATCGTGGGCGGTGTCCTGAGTGGGGGTGGCGAGGCGGGCGTGGCGGTAGCTGTAGCCGAAGTAGATCACCAGGCCCAGCACCAGCCAGGCCGCGAAGCGCAGCCACGTGATGATGTCCAGGTTGGACATCAGGTACAGGCATGCAAGGGCCGTGATGATCGGTAGCACCGGCGACAGCGACATCTTGAACGGGCGGTGCAGGTCCGGTTTGCGGCGGCGGAGTACCGGGACCGCGATGGCAACGATGACGAAGCCGGACAGCGCGCCGATGCTGACCATATCGGCCAGCTCCGAGATCGGGATGAACCCGGCCAGCAGTGCGATCACCACCGCGCCCCCGATGGTCATCCGGTGTGGCGTGCCCCACTTCGGGTGCACCTGGGAGAGCTTCGGCGGCAGCAGGCCGTCGCGGCTCATCGCGAAGCCGATGCGGCCGATGGTGACCAGCTCGACCATCATCACCGACGTCAGCCCGGTTACCGCGCCGAGCGCGATCAGCGCCGCCACCCACGGCTGGCCGACGGTCTGGAAGGCCGCCGCCAGCGGGGCCGCCTCGTCGATCTGCCGGTAGTCCACCATCGCGGTGAGCACGACCGCGACCGCTACGTACAGCAGGGTGCACACGATCAGGCTGCCGAGCAGCCCGATGGGCAGGTCGCGCTTCGGATGCTTGGTCTCCTCGCCGAGGTTGGCCAGCGCCTCAAAACCGGTGTAGGCGAAGAACACGACCGCCGCCGCAGTGAACATGCCGCCGATGCCGTACATGGACTGCTCCATGCCCAGCGCCGCCTGCAGCAGCGGCTGTTTCAGCACGCTCGCGGTGGTCGGTGCGGGCTGGGCCGGTGGGATGAACGGCAAGAGGTTGGCGCCCCTGACGAAGAATAGCCCGGCGACGATCACCAGCACGCACACCGCGACCTTGACCACGACCAGCACGTTGGTCACCCACGACGATTCGCGGATGCCGATCACTGCGATGACGGTCAGGATCGCGATGATCAGGGTCGCACCGACGTTGACAGCGGCGTCCTCGCCGAACCACTGCGAGGGCAGGCCGAGCAGGTTCGAAACGTAGCCCGACCAGCTGCGCGAGACCACCGCGGCGCCGAGCGCGAACTCCAGCAGCAGGTCCCAGCCGATGATCCAGGCGAACAGCTCGCCCAGCGTGGCGTAGCCGTAGGTGTAGGCGCTGCCCGCGGTCGGCACCGCGGAGGCGAGCTCGGCGTAGGCGAGCGCGGCCAGCGCCGCGACGATGCCGCCGACCACGAACGACAGCACCACCGAGGGGCCGGCGTGCTCCTTGGCCTCGATCCCGGCGAGCGTGAACACGCCGGTGCCGATGATGATGCCGATGCCGAAGCCGACCAGGTCGCGCCCGCTGAGCCGGCGGATCAGGCCGCTGCGCTCGCCGCGGGTCAGCACGTCCTCGACGGGCATTGTTCGAAAGACGCTCACAAGCTGGCACGGTAGAAGACACAAGCAACGGAGCCCAATCGGCATCGCGATGCGTAACCGCATCGGTGCGAACGGTGACACTGCGTGGTCGGCTCCGGGTTGCCGTGCGATCTGGTTGAAGCGGACGGACAGTGATGATGTGTGTAGTGACGCCGCTGGTGGGTCTGACCCTCGAACGGACTGACGGCTTGCCTGTCCTTGAACGGGTCTGTCGGCCTTACCGGGCGTTGCTACGCACGCGGCCGGACGGGCGTTTGTGACCTTATAGGAGCCTTATAGGAGCTTGGCTAAGAAGCCCCGTCACTGTCTTGTCCTCCCGCCCGACCGGCGCGTGCCGCCCAGGTAACCGACGCTAGGACGGACAGGATCAGCATGACGCAAGAAAGCCCGCGGGTCATCGGCGGAGTCGATTTCCATGGTCAGACCCATCACGGTGCGGTGATCGACCAGGTGGGCCGGCACCTGGCCGACAAGGAGTTCCCCACCACCACCACCAATGGCTACCGGCGGCTACCCGTTGCCTGAGAGGGAAATCAGACCCGATCGATGCCTATGCCGCAGCCACCGCCGAAGCCCTGCATCATCCGGTAACTGCGCGGACGCGCCGTCGGACATCAGCCATATGGCCATGTGCAAGGTTTCCGGCTGCAGTCCGACGAAGTCCCGGCCACCCTCGGTGTCGGCTGAACCGTCCCAACGGGTTTCCGGTCGCCCGGGCCGGTATGTCCCGGTTACGAGCCCAGCGCGGCGGGGAGCCAGTGCAGCAGTTCCGGCGCGCCGGCGACGATCAGGAAGTGCAGCGAGCGGCCGACGAGGCTCGCGACGAGGAAGCCGATCAGCGGAATGCCGGCCGTGCCGGAGAGGAAGCACATCAGGCTGTAGGGCGGGATGCCGGGGACGGCGCTGAGGCAGAGCACGCCCACTCCCAACCACGGGCGTTCCTGCGTCCGTTGGTGGAACTTCTCGAACCAGGCGGCCCACCGGCCGCGCCGCTTGGCCTCGACGCGCTTGCGTAACCGCTCGCCGAGCGCGAAGCCGCCCCTGCCGGTCAGGTAGAACAGCGTCTTTCCGGCGACCTGGCCGACGGCCGCGGCCAGCCCGAACGCCCACCAGCTGACGCCGTCCACGGTGGAGACTACGCCGAACAGGTAGAGCTCGATGTTGACCAGCGGGAACACGCTGCCGAGCGCGGCGGTGCCCGCGGTGGCCAGCAACCACCCGATCACCGGACCACCTGGCCGACGGCACGCCCGCGCTGCGAACCCGGATGGTGGATCAAGTCGAAAGCTCCGTAGCTGCTGGAACAGGCCCGCCAGAGCCTACCGACCCATCCCCGGTCGCCACCCATCCGGGCGGGGTTTCGAGGTCAAGGCGCCCGCGGCCCGGTTACCGGGTCACGGACGCCCTCACTCGCCACCGGACCGGCCGGATTCGACGTCGGGGTCCCAGGAAAGGAGGCGGACCCGGCTGACCGTTTGGAGGTGGCGGCGCATGGCGGTGACAGCCGCGCGCGGGGTGCCCGCCCGGATCGCCTCCGCGATACGTTCGTGCTGGGCCAGCGACTTGCTCGGCCGGTTGGGTTGGCGCAGCGACTCCTGGCGGCTCTCGGCGATCTCCGCGGCGATGGTGCGCATGAAGTCGCCCAGCAGCGAGCTGTGCGCGGCGGCGGTGATCGCGGCGTGGAACCGGCGGTCGCCCTCGCTGCCGAGCTCGCCTTCGGCGATCTCGTGGCGCATGGCCGCCAGCGCCGCGTCGATCTCGGCGAGGTCGGCCTCGGTACGCCGCTGCGCGGCGAGCTCCGCGAGCTTGGTCTCCAGCGCCTCCCGGGCCTCCAGGACTTCCGGCAGGCGGCGCTTGCGCGCCACGAGGTCGGCGACCGGTTCCGCGTCCAGCGACTCGCGGCGCAGGTAGGTGCCGCCGCCGTGGCGCACCTCGACGAGTCCCTGCACCTCGAGTACCACGATCGCCTGCTTGACCGACGCCCGGCTTACGCCGAGCCGCTTCGCGAGCTCCCGCTCCGGAGGCAGCCGGTCGCCGACGCGCAGGCCCGAATCCGCCACGTGCTGCCGCAGCCGCTGCACCACCTGCTCGTACAGGCGGGGGCGGGCGAGCGGGCGCAGGGCTTCGGACACCGCGTTCCTCCAGGCAGGAAACTCGAATGGTGAGTAGGCTAACACCGGCCATATGGTCGAGTGGATGAGCCAATTTTGCCACACGTCCTTGACGCGGTGCCGAGATCGGCGCAAAAGTGGTCGAGCCAGTGGACCACTGTTGCTTCCGGCTCGCCGGGCATCGCGGGTCCGCGGGCGGGACATTGAGGAGCGTGGAGGTGGTCATGGTTGGCGCGGCGCAGGTGCTGTTCCCCAAGTTGCGGAAGCCCGACGAGAAGGAGGCGCTGCGGTTCGGACCGCGCGCGCTGAACTACCGGGAGCTGTCGGAGGTGGCCGCCGCGATCGCCGACCGGATCGGAAAGGCGAAGCGGATCGCGGTTTGGGCGACCGCCACGCCGGAGACCTGCGCCGCCGTAATCGGCGGGCTGAGCGCGGGCGTCGCGGTGGTGCCGATCAACCCCAAGGTCGGGGAGTGGGAGCTTGCGCACATCCTCGACGACAGCAAGCCGGAACTCCTGCTGGCCCCGCCCGGTTTCCAGCGCCCGGAAGGGCTCGGCGGCGTGCCGGTGCACGAAATGGACCTCAGCGTCCGCGGTGGTGAGCTGCCGCCGGAGGCCGGCGAAGACGACCCCGCGCTGATCGTCTACACCTCGGGCACCACCGGGCCGCCGAAAGGCGTGGTGCTGCCGCGCCGCGCGATCCGCGCCAACCTCGACGCGCTGGCAGAGGCCTGGGAGTGGACCGAACGCGACGTGCTGGTGCACGCCCTGCCGCTGTTCCACGTGCACGGGCTGATCCTCGGCACGCTCGGCCCGGTGCGGCTCGGCGGGACGGTCCACCACCTGGGCAAGTTCTCGTCCGCCGCCGTGGCCGAAGAGCTCGCCGGGACCGCGACGATGATGTTCGGCGTGCCGACCATGTACCACCGGCTGGCCGAGGACGCCGAGCGCGACCGGCAGATCGGGCAGTCGGTCGGCAAGGCGCGGCTGCTGGTCTCCGGTTCCGCTGCACTGCCCGCGGTCGAGCACGAGCGCATCGAGCGCCTTACCGGGCAGCGGGTCGTGGAGCGCTACGGCATGAGCGAGACGATCATGAACTGCGGCGTCCGCGCCGACGGCGACCGCCGGCCCGGCTACGTGGGACGCCCGTTCGCCGGCGTCGAGCTCAAACTCGTCGACGAGCAGGGCGAGGAGATCACCGCCAGCGACGACGAGACCGTCGGCGAGATCCTGGTGCGCGGCTCGAACCTGTTCAGCGGCTACCTCAACCGTCCGGACGCCACCGACGCGGCGTTCGTCGACGGCTGGTTCCGCACCGGTGACGTAGCCACCCGCGCGCCGGACGGCTACATCCGGATCGTCGGCCGAAAGGCCACCGACATCATCAAGAGCGGCGGCTACAAGATTGGCGCGGGTGAGATCGAGAACTGCCTGCTGGAGCATCCGGCGGTCGCCGAGGTCGCGGTCACCGGCGAGCCCGACGCCGACCTGGGCGAGCGCATCATCGCCTGGATCGTGCGCGCGCCCGGCCAGCAGGTCCCCGAGCAGGAGTTGGTCGACCACGTGGCCCGCCTGCTCACCCCGCACAAGCGGCCGCGCGAGGTGCGGTTCCTGGACGTGTTGCCGCGCAACGAGATGGGCAAGGTGCAGAAGAAAGCGCTGCAGCATGGCTGAGTACTCCGCGTCTCGCGCGCTGGTCGAATCGATCAGCCGGGGGTTCGAGGAGTTCGAGACCCCGGCCGGGCCGTCGGCAGCGGACGGCCCGCTGGGCTGGCCCGGCTACGACGACCAGCGTGCCCGTGCGACCGCGCGGACCGGCGCGCAGGAGTCGGTCCTGTGCGGGCGGGGTTGGGTCGGGTCGCGCCAGGCGGTGCTCGTCGCCTTCGACTTCGCCTTCTTCGGTGGCTCGGTCGGGGAGGCGTCCGGGTCGCGCATCGTGGCGGCTTTCGAACAGGCCCGGGAGCTCCGGCTGCCGGTGATCTCGCTGGTGGCTTCGGGCGGCAGCCGCATGCAGGAGGGGATCTGCGCCTTGCGCCAGTTGCAGGAGATCGCGCGGGCTTGCCTGCTGACCCGCAAGGACCGGATCCCGCACGTCGCGGTGCTGCGCAACCCGACGACCGGTGGCATGTGGGTGGCGCTGGCGGCGGCGGCCGACGTCGTGCTGGCCACGTCCGGCGCAGCGGTCGCCTTCGGCGGCAGCCGGGTGCGCAGCGCGGCGGAGAACGGCGAAGCGTTCCATGCCGAGGGCAAGCTCGCCGACGGCCAGGTCGACCAGGTCCTAGACGATGCCGAACTGCCCGGCGTGCTGGCGGACCTGTTGTCGCTGCTGCACCCGAAGCAGCTGGTCCGGCTGGCCGAACCCGCCCCGGTCCCGGCCGCGCTGGCCGCAGGCGACCTGCCCGCGACAGGCTGGGACGCGGTGCAATGGGCGCGCTCGGCCGACCGGCCGCACGCCCGGGCATACCTGGACGCCTACTTCGCCTGGCGCTTCGAGATCAGCGGCGACCGGGCCGGTGGCCACGATGACGGGATGATCTGCGGATTCGGCGACCACGACGGGCGCACCATCGCCTTCGCCGCGCAGACGGGAACCGCGAACACCCCGGCCGGGTTCCGCACCGCGGCCCGGCTGATCCGGCTCGCCGACCAGCTCGGCATCCCCGTGCTGACGCTGGTCGACACCCCAGGCGCGGCCAATGACGCGGCGGCCGAGCGCGGCGCCATCGGGCCGGCCATCGCGGAGGTCTTCGCTGCGGTCGCCGATGCGCGGGTGCCGGTCACCACGCTGGTCGTCGGCGAGGGCGGCTCAGGCGGTGCTCTGGCGTTGGCCGCACCGGAGCGGACCTGGATCACCTCGGATGCGTACTTCACCGTGATAGCACCGGAATCCACCGCCGCGATCCTCAAGCGCGACCCGGCAGAAGTGCCGGAACTCGCCAGACTCCTGCGCCTGCGCCCGCAGGACCTCCAGGACCTGGGCTTCGTCCAGGGCATCGCGCGCTGACCCCGCCCGAGTCGAAGGGGCCGCGATTGCGCGCGAATCGGCCCTGTGGCCACGCACGAGAACCGTGCCGTGACAAGGCGTTGCCGGTGATCAATGCCACCTCGACGGAGACCCGATCTGGGCACGTGCGTGTTCTAGGCTCAGGCTTGTGACCACCGCGCTCGCGGAGATCGGTGCCAACGTCGTGGCCGTGGGCCGAAACGGCGAGCACGCCGAGGTCGCCGCCGAACTGACCGGCAATGGCCACGAGGTTCACGCCTACCGCGCCGACGTCGCGGATGCCTCCGCCGTCAACGATGTCGTGGAACACGTCGAGAGCTTCAGGTCGGCACTGTGCAGGAGCTCACCGACGAAGACTGGCACCGCACCTTCGCGGGCAACACCACCGGGGTTTTCAACCTGTCCCGCGCGGTGTCCAAGCACATGATCCGCCGCAAGCGCGGCGCAATCGTCGCGGTGAGCTCGAACGCCGCCGGCGTGCCGGCAGGGCATGTCCGCCTACGCCGCTTCCAAGGCCGCGGCGACGCTGTTGCCAAGTCCCTCGGGTTGGGGTTGGCGGAGTACGGCATCCGGTGCAACGTCGTCGCGCCCGGTTCGACCGACACCGAGATGCAGCGCGGCATGTGGGGGGACGAACGCGTCATCGCCGGGGCCCCGGAGGCGTTCAAGGCCGCCGGTTCGCCAGTTCAGCACCGTGCTGACCACGAGGATCAGCAGGGACTCCTGGCTGGCGTTGGCCGGCATCCCGCTGCGCAAGCTCGCCACCCCGAAGACATCGCCCAGCGCAGTCGTGTTCCTGGCCGCGGAGCAGGCCGGGCACATCACGATGCACGACCTGTACGTCGACGGCGGCGCAACCATGCGCGCCTGAACCACACGCCTGCCGCCAACCCGGAAAGGTTGCCATGACCACGATGGACACCGAGATCGACCGCGTCGACGTCGTTGCGGATGACGAAGCGGCCCGGTTGCTGGCGGCGTACGAGGTCGGTTCGTCGTTCCTCCTCTCCTCTCCGCACGGTGTCCTGTTGACCTGCGGGGTTTCCGCGACCGTTTCCAAGACGCTTTGCGCGCGCGAGGAATTACCTCGGAGGGTCGAGGATTTTCTCAACCGCGCAACGGAGTTCGGCCGCCGCAACCCGCTGGTGGTGGGAGCCGTGCCGTTCGGCGAGACCCTGCCCGCGCACTTGGTTCTGCCCGAAGAGGTCGTCCGGGCCGCCCCGCTGAACGTCGTGGTGCCGCAGGCACCGCGCAGCGGCACGCTGGACTGCGCCGCCCGCCCGGTGCCCGCGCCCGCCGAGTACGAGCGCGGCGTCAGCCGGGTGCTGCGGCGGATGGCCGATGGTGAGTTGAGCAAGGTGGTCCTCGCACGATCTCTGGAGCTGACCGCCGGCGAACCGATCGATGTCCGCAACGTGCTGCGCAACCTCGCACTGGCCGACCCCGCCAGCTACACCTTCGCGGTGGACCTGCCACGGCGCGGCGAGGACGGCACCCGCGACACCTTCGGCCCGCAGCCCCCGCTTCGGCGCACGCTCCTCGGCGCCAGCCCGGAACTGCTGGTTTCCCGCCGCGGCACGCGGGTGCGGTCCAACCCGATGGCCGGTTCGCGGCCGCGCAGCGCCGACCCGGTCGAGGACCAGCGGCGCGCCGCCGAACTATCCACTTCGGACAAAGATCGCCGGGAGCACGGCGCCGTCGTCGACGCGGTCGTGCAAGCTCTGCGGCCGTACTGCCGAGACCTGGAGGTGCCTGCGCCATCAGTGATCAGCACCGCCGCCATGTGGCACTTGGCCACCGAGATCACCGGCGAACTCCTCGACCCGACGACATCCGCGCTGGAACTGGCCGACGCGCTGCACCCCACCCCCGCGGTGTGCGGCACGCCGCTGCAGCGCGCCCGCGACGTCATCTCCGAGACCGAACCGTTCGAGCGGGGCTACTACGCGGGCATGGTCGGCTGGTGCGACGCCGCCGGTGACGGCGAGTGGGTGGTCGCCATCCGCTGCGCCGACATCGAGGACGAATCGATGCGGCTGTTCGCGGGCGCGGGCATCGTCGCGGGCTCCGACCCGGCCAACGAGCTCGCCGAGACCTCCGCGAAGTTCCGCACCGCCCTGTCCGCGATGGGCCTGAACCAGGATGTCTAAAGGCATCGTCCGGTGGCTTCGCCACGGCGAAGGCGAATCCGACTTCCAGCTCGGCCGCTGAGGGGAAGAGCATGACCGCATCGCTACCCGGCTGCCCTACGTGGCCGGAGGAGTTCGCGCAGCGCTACCGGGCCGCTGGTTACTGACGCGGCTACACCTTGGGGCAAATGCTGCGCGAACGCGCCGCCGAGCACCCCGAGCGCGTCGCCGTCGTCGACGGCGACCGGCACGTCTCCTACCAACGCCTTGGACGTCCGGGCCGACCGGCTAGCGAGGAGTCGGCGGAGCCGACCGACTAGGAGAACCTCATCGACTGCGGCCTGGATTCGGTGCGGATCATGTCGCTGGTGGTGAAGTGGCGCCGCTTGGGCCTCCAGATCACCTTCGCCAACCTTGCCGAGCGCCCCACCCCGGCGGAGTGGTGGGCGGTCCTCGAACCCAAGGCCGTCAATTGGGAGTGACGAGTGGAGGGCTCGATTGACCGGCGCAGTCCGGTCGAAGGTGTCCACCAGCTTCTCAACAACTCAGTCTTGCCAGGGGATTTGGGGGGATCGGTAGTAGCCGATGCCCGAGGCCGCCAGGCGCGGGCCGTGGGTGGCCAGGCGTTGGCTGAAAGACGCCCAGTTCTGTGCGGGCTTGGGGGACCAGCCGAGTTCGGCGATGGCCGGTAGCCGGGGGAAGACCATGAACTCGATGTGGTCCGAGTTCTTCAGCGTTTCCGACCACAGCGGTGCCTCCACGCCGAGGATCGACTCCTCCGGCACACCCTTCAGGTAGCTACCCAGATCCCAGCCGTAGGCGTCGGCGACCTCGATGTAACCGGCCCAGTGCAGGCCCAGTTCGGTGTTCTCGTCGTACTTTTGGTCCAAATAGGACTTGTTCGCCGGGGAGGCCAGGATCTTGTTGCCCCGGGCGACCGCGTCGGTGAGCAGCGGGTCGGCGTCGGTGGTGCCCCAGTACTGCAGCACCGCATCGCCCTCCGGCGCCGCTTTGCCGTACTCGTGCCAGCCCAGCGCGGTCTTGCCGTACTTGGCGGGCAGCGGGATCACCCGCTCGAAGAACTGCTTGTAGTCCTCGTCGGTGGTTGATTGCGCCTCGTCGCCGCCGATGTGCAGGTACGGCCCGGGCGTGATTGCCGCGATCTCCCGGACGACGTCTTCGACGAACTGGTAGGTGACCTCCTTGTCCACGCAGAACGAGCTGAAGCCGACCTCGATGCCGGTGTACAGCGGCGGTGCGACGCCGTCGCAGTTGAGCTCGGCGTAGGAGGCGAGCGCGGCGTTGGTGTGGCCGGGCATGTCGATCTCTGGCACGACGGTGATGTGCCGGAACGCGGCGTACTCGACGATCTCCGCGTAGTCCTCCTGCGTGTAGTAACCGCCCAGGCCGCCGCCGACCTCGGTGCTGCCGCCGTGCTCGGTCAGCCGCGGCCAGCTGTTGATCTGGATTCGCCAGCCCTGGTCGTCGGTGAGGTGCAGGTGCAACCAGTTGATCTTGTAGCGGGCGACCTGGTCGATGTAGAGCTTGACCTGGTCCACGGTGAAGAAGTGCCGCGCGACGTCGAGCATCGTGGCCCGGTGCTCGAACCTCGGCTTGTCGACGATCTCGCCGCCGGGCACGGTCCACGGCCCGGGCTGCTCCGTCGGGCTCTCGATCGCGGCGGGCAGCAGCTGGCGCAGCGTCTGCACGCCGTTGAACAGGCCCTCGGCGCTGGTCGCGTGTACGCCGATGTTGTCGTCGACCACCTGCAGGCGATACCCGGCCGGGCCGAGCTCAGGCGATCCGTCCAGCACCAGCGAGATGTCGCGGGAGCCGGGCACGCGCTGGTCGACCGGCACCGGGAATCCGGTGGCAGGGCGCAGGATTCCGGCCAGGTACTCACCGACATCGGTGGCTTCGCCGACGGCTTTGATCGAAGTCTGCCGGGTCAGTTCGAAGGTGGTGCCGGGGGCCGGTTGCACCGACTCAGGGGCGGGGATGATGTTTTCCATCACGCTGTTCTCCACGGCTGGTGCGCCGCCGGCGGGGGCTACGAGCCCATCGGTGAGTAGCGCACCCGCCACGACGGCGAGCGATGCCTTGTGAGCCGTCGGTAGGGGCGGTCTGGTCATGTGTCTCGTTCCATGATCGGGGACGGCCCCTCAAAGGTATAGACCAAGTTTGTAACCGGCAGCCTCTAACTGGGTGCGTCGGGCTTGCCGAGCGGTCGCCGGCCTCAACGAGCCCAGGTGGGCACCGCCCCGATCGATGCCGCGGTGACGCAACCGAACGCGACGACCTGGGAGGGAGTCGGTAGGCCCGCCGCCGCGCCGGTGTGTGGGCTCTAGGTTTTGCAGCACGCCGACGGCCCTCGGCCGAATCCGGCGCAGCGCGGCCAGTTCCAGCGAAAGGGCACGACCGCCGACAGCACGGTGACCCCAAGTCCGGCCAGCAGAACAGCAGGGGAGGGCAACGCCGATCCGGACTCGACGATGCCCAACGGCAGCACGATGACGGCGGCGCACGCGAGATGCCAGCGCCAGCGGAGAGCGGTAGCCGCACGCCCTGACATCGAGTGGCCCCGCGGCGGAGAACAGCTGCTTCCCGAAGGTCTGCCCGAACTGAATGCTGACCACAGCGCCCAGCGCGAGCAGGAACGACGCAACGCCGGAAGCGGCGCGCTGCGGTTGGGTCGAAGTCTTCACAGCTGAAGCCTGGAGCGGCCCGCCCGTTCAGGCCCAACGACCAGTTCCAGCTGATCGAGATCGCGTGCACGGCGGCCGACTTCGCCCTGCGGGTGGTGCACGAGGCGGCGGAGTTGCACTCCGTGCTCGCCCCGGTGTCGCACGGCCTCGGCATCTGCCTGCTGCCGAGGTTCGCCACCATCTCGCCGGACCACCACACGGTGCGAATCCCGTTGCGGGACAAGCCAGCACCGTCTCGCAGCGTCCTGACCTGCGTGCGCCGGGCAGCCGTGCGCAACCCACGATCACCGCCGTTGTCCAAGCGCTGGAGGAGATCGCGCGGGACCGGCGGGGCGGGTGAGGCTTCGCGCCTACCCCTCGCCGCGCAGCGCCGGCCGCAGCTTGTCCAGCACCCCCGGGTCCTCGATGGTGGAGGGCACCTTGGTGTCGCCGGTGTCGGCGATTTCGCGCATCGACTTGCGCAGGATCTTCCCGGAGCGGGTCTTGGGCAGTCCGTCCACCACCGCCACGTCCCGGAACGCCGCCACCGGCCCGATCTGCGCCCGAACCGCCGCGATGAGCTCGTCGCGCAGCGTCTCCTCGGCGATGTCCACACCGGACTTCAGCACCACGAACCCGCGCGGCACCTGGCCCTTCAGTGAGTCGTGCACCCCGATCACCGCGCACTCGGCGACTGCCGGATGCGCCGCGAGCACCGCCTCCATCGAGCCGGTCGACAACCGGTGCCCGGCGATGTTGATCACATCGTCGGTGCGGCCCATCACGAACATGTAGCCGTCGGCGTCGATGTAGCCGTTGTCGCCGGTGAGGTAGTAGCCGGGGTAGCGCGACAGGTAAGACTCGCGGAACCGCTCGTCGGCACCCCACAGCGTCGGCAGGGTGCCCGGCGGCAGCGGCAACTTGATGCAGATCGCACCGTCGGTCTGCGGAGGCAGCGGCTGCCCGGACTGGTCCAGCACCACGACGTCGTAGCCGGGCACGGGCACGGTCGGCGAGCCCGCCTTGACCGGCATCGGGTCCAGCCCGCGCAGGTTCGCGCAGATCGGCCAGCCCGTCTCGGTCTGCCACCAATGGTCGATGACCGGCACGCCGAGCTGCTTCGACGCCCAGTGGTAGGTCTCCGGGTCCAGCCGCTCGCCAGCCAGGAACAGCGTCTGCAAGCTCGTGATGTCGTGGGCGGCCAGCAGCTCCGCGTTCGGATCCACCCGCTTGATCGCCCGGAACGCGGTCGGCGCGGTGAACAGCGCCTTGACGCGGTGGTCGGCGATGACCCGCCAGAACGCCCCGGCGTCCGGCGTGCCCACCGGCTTACCCTCGTAGACCACCGTCGTCGCCCCGGTCAGCAGCGGTGCGTAGACGATGTAGGAGTGCCCGACCACCCAGCCGACGTCCGAGGCGGTCCAGAAAACGTCACCCGGCCCGATGTCGTAGATGTTGGCCATCGACCAGCGTAGAGCGACCGCGTGCCCGCCGTTGTCGCGCACTACGCCCTTCGGGCGCCCGGTGGTGCCAGAGGTGTAGAGCACGTACAGCGGATCGGTTGCCTTCACCGGCACGCAATCGGCCGGTTCGGCCTGCGCCAGCGCGTCCTGCCAGTCCACGTCGCGCTCGCCGAGCTCAGCGCGGGCCTGCTCGCGCTGGAACACGATCACCCGCTTCGGCTGGTGCTCGGTCATTCGCAGCGCTTCGTCGACGATCGGCTTGTACTCGACGATCCGGTTCGGCTCCAGGCCGCACGACGCCGCGACGATCAACGTCGGGCGGGCGTCGTCGATGCGCGCTGCCAACTCCTTCGGCGCGAAGCCGCCGAAGACCACCGAATGCACCGCCCCGATGCGCGCGCAGGCCAGCATCGCCACGACGGCCTCGGAGATCATCGGCATGTAGATCACGACGCGATCGCCCGGCTCGGCGCCCTGCGCCCGCAACGCCCCGGCGAACAGGGCCACCCGGTCCAGCAGCTCCCGGTAGGTCCAGCGGCGCACCTCGCCGGTCATCGCCGAATCCCAGATCAGTGCCGTCTGCGCGCCGCGGCCGTCGCGGACGTGCCGGTCCAGCGCGTTGAAGCAGGTGTTGAGGACGCCGTCGGGGAACCACTGGAAGAACGGGTCCCCGGCGGCGTCCAAGGCTCGCGAGGGTGCCTGCTCCCACTCGACCGCAGCCGCCGCGTCGAGCCAGAAGCCCTCCGGGTCGGCGAGACTCCGCCGGTAGGCCTCGGCATACGCACCCATGACCACAGTCCTCCCGCCGCTTGCACCGCGATGTTGCCTGTGGTCCTACCGCACAACGTGGAGTTGCGCCAGGGTCCCTGCAGCGATGTGCGAAACGCTTTTTGTCACAACCGAAACACTGCCGACCAGACGAGCGGTGACCGGACTTCGGCCGCGCTGAGCGCCGCTCGGATATCCGGATGCACTTCGGCGACACAACGTGTCCGTTTGGCGCTGGGTCGGCGGATCGACGCGACAGAGCGTGCTCGGCCGAACACAATCAATCCAAAGTCGATGATCGGGCTAACACCACGGCGCATCGCGCCGACAACCGAATCGGAGGTGCTACAACGATGAGCACGGAACCGGCCCTGTCTTCACAGGCATCCGCCGCCCAGTTCGCCGACTACGCTGCCGCCGGGGTTGAACCCGCACGCAGCTCGTCCACCGAACTGCCCACCGCGCCGTGCAGCGTGGTGTGGAGCGGCGGCCATTCCTATGTTCGTGAAGGGGCCACCGGGGCCCGCTGGGCGGGCGTCGACGACCGAGGTCGGGCCCGGTTCCTCACGGATGCTGACCTCCGCCGCCGCGGCTGGAGCCATAGGCAGGCCTAGCCCGCGCCGGTGGCCGACGGCTCCCGCCGCGCGGAGCAGCCCGATCGACCGGCTTCGCGGGAGCCCGGCCGCCAAGTGTGTTGTGCGAGGAATGTGAGACCCTGATCTGGTCGGGATGCACAAGTTGCGTCCGAAGTGGGGTCAGGACGCACAACCATTCAGGGGAGGCTCGTGGTGCAGGATGCTGAGCGCACCACGGAGAACACCACGAGTGGAGACGGCGGGATGAACGCCGGTCCGGAAGGCCAGGAACCCGCAGCAGGACGACCTGATCCCGGCATAGCCCGGATCCGGGAGGCGGCCGCTGGCGTGTGGGCCGACCCATGGTGGACGCTGCCGAATCTGCTCAGCGTGATCCGGCTGGCCGGCGTGCCAGTGTTCCTCTGGCTGCTACTAGGCCCCAAGGCTGACCTGCTCGCTCTCTTGGTGCTGGTGATCAGCGGCATCACCGACTGGCTCGACGGCAAGCTCGCCCGCTGGCTCAACCAGTACAGCCGGATCGGCGAACTGCTCGACCCGGCCGCCGACCGCCTCTACATAGTCGCCACCCTGGTCGCCTTCGTGTTGCGCGACGTAGTGCCCTGGTGGGTCGCCGCCGCGCTCGTCATCCGTGACGTGGTGCTCACGCTGTGCCTGCCGGTGTTGCGATGGCACGGTTACGAGCCGCCTGACGTGCACTACCTCGGCAAGGCCGCGACCTTCTGCCTGATGTACGCGTTCCCGCTGTTGCTGCTGGTGCAGGAGGATTTCGCGCTGTCCGATGTGGTGCGCCCGATTGCCTACGCCTTCACCTGCTGGGGCGGCGCGCTCTACCTGTGGGCCGGCGTCCTCTACCTCGGGCAGGTGGTGGCGGCGGTCCACCAAGCCCGCGCCAAACCGGTCTGAGCACCGTCGGTCGTCCCGCGCGAAGGGCATCTCCCGCTGAGTAAATCGGCAAGAGGTGCCCTTGGTGCGTCATGCGCTCCAGGGTCGCCTTGCGGCCTGTGTCGCGTGGTGAATACGCTCGCCGAGCCGATCACGTGAACCTCGTGGCCGGTGATCCACAGCACCAACGGACCAGGAAGGCGGGACCACGTGGCGGCCCCGGACGAGATCAAGTACACCGAAGAGCACGAGTGGATCCAGCGCACCGCCGACGACACGGTGCGCATCGGGATCACCGAATACGCCCAGCAGCAACTGGGCGATGTGGTGTTCGTGCAGCTGCCGGAACTCGGCCAGCAGGTCACCTCCGGCGAGTCGATGGGCGAGGTCGAGTCGACCAAGAGCGTCTCCGAGATCTACGCCCCGGTGACCGGCGAGGTGGTGGCCCGCAACGACCAGCTGGAGGACGAACCGGAGCTGGTCAATTCGGCACCGCTGGCGGGCGGCTGGATGGTCGAGCTCAAGCTCGCCGACCCGGCCCAGCTGGACGCCCTGCTCGACGCACAGGCCTACCAGAAGCTGACCGAATCCTGATCCGACCAGGCAAGATCGTCGGACTGTCGGGGTCCGGGAGGAACATGTCGGGAGTCCCGCGTTCCGCGCCTGTACCTGCACGGTACGTTGGGCACATACTTGGCACGATCTATCCGCGTAGAGGAGAGCTCAGGTGAGCCAATTCCCCGGCCACGGCGACGTTCCGCCGGAGCAGTCACCGGAGACCACCTCGGTCTTCAGGCCCTTCCTCTCGGAGCCGGAAAGCACCGAGAGTGCGTCCCGGGAGCCCGCCGCCGCATCCGGGGTCGATGCGCTGCCCGCAGGGTCCGCCCTGCTGGTGGTGAAGCGCGGCCCCAACGCGGGGTCGCGATTCCTGCTGGACCGGGAGACCACCAGCGCGGGACGGCACCCGGACAGTGACATCTTCCTCGACGATGTCACGGTTTCCCGCCGGCACGCCGAGTTCCGGCGCGAGGGCAACGACTTCGTGGTCGTAGACGTCGGCAGCCTCAACGGCACCTACGTCAACCGTGAACCGGTGGACACCTCGGTGCTCGCCAACGGTGACGAGGTGCAGATCGGGAAGTTCCGGCTGGTGTTTCTTACTGGTCCAATCGATGGGGGCCCGGGCGCCCGCTGAGGACGCCCCGGCAACGACTTGTCGACCCGCCAGCGGGGCGGCGCCGAAGTGGCGTCGCCCCGCTGGCGCGTCAAGGTACTGCGCAGCCGAGAGCAACTGCATCCTCGCGCGGGGAATTTCCCGACGTCGCAACCGGTTTCCGCGTTGTAGCGGTCTTCATTCCACCGACCCAGCGGGGCGGTGGGCGGTGTATCGTGCTGGTAATGCTCGATGAGGAGTTCAGCCAGCGGTTCGGGCCAGATGCACCGGCAGGAAGGCCGCGAATTCGGTGGTCGACCAGACCGCTAAAGGGATGGGCGTGTCCGCCGCAACGCGGGTAGCGTCGGAGGCGTCGGTGCGCGATCCTCGACGGGGATGTCACGCTTCGGCGCGCTGGAGGAGGCGATGTGACGATGAGCAGCGAGATGCGCGTCGTCGGCGTGCGAGTTGAACTACCAGCAAACCAGCCGATTCTGCTGTTGCGCGAGGAGCACGGCGAGCGTTACTTGCCGATCTGGATCGGCTCGGTCGAGGCGACCGCCATCGCACTCGAGCAGCAGGGTGTGCGGCCGCAGAGACCCCTGACCCACGACCTGCTAAAGGACGTCATCGGGGCCTTGGGGCGCGACCTCGAACAGGTTCGGATCACCGATCTCCAGGACGGCACCTTCTTCGCCGAGCTGGTGTTCGACGGGGATGTGCGGGTCTCGGCGCGGCCGAGCGACTCGGTGGCGCTGGCGCTGCGCATCGGGGTGCCGATCCACGCCGACGAATCGGTGCTGGACGAGGCCGGGCTGATCATCCCGGACGAGCAGGAGGACGAGGTCGAGAAGTTCCGCGAGTTCCTCGACTCCGTGTCGCCGGAGGACTTCCGCGGCGCGGACACCTGAGCCTGCTGATCGACCCGACGAGACATCCCGGCCCCCGCCCGTGCGCTGCCAGGCGGGGGCCGGGTGGTCTAGGGGCCCGCGCGTCGCGTTGACCTCCCCGCAGGGCAGGCATACCGTCGAACTTACGCGAATTGCCCCGGTGTGATTCGGCCGCTGGGCGGTGTTCGCGGCCCCGGATCGGGACGGTCCGGGAGCTGGTGATCGTCGTCGGCTTCGTGCCGGACGAGGGGAGGCAGGCGTGGTCGAGGAAGCGTCCAACCGGGATGCTGCCGCGGAGCAGGGCGAGCTGTTCCCCGACGCCGCACTGCCGGACGAGCTGGTCGGCTACCGGGGTCCGGCCGCCTGCCAGATCGCCGGCATCACCTACCGCCAGTTGGACTACTGGGCTCGCACCAAGCTGGTCGGCCCGTCCATCCGCAGCGCCGCCGGCTCCGGCTCGCAGCGGCTCTACTCGTTCAAGGACATCCTGGTGCTCAAGGTGGTCAAGCGACTGCTGGACACCGGGGTGTCGCTGCACAACATTCGGGTCGCGGTGGAGCACCTGCGCAACCGAGGAGTGCAGGACCTGGCCCGGCTCACGCTGTTCAGCGACGGGACGACGGTCTACGAGTGCACCTCTGCCGAGGAGGTGGTCGACCTGCTGCAGGGTGGCCAAGGGGTGTTCGGCATCGCCGTCAGCGGTGCGATGCGCGAGATCAGCGGCACAATTCACGACTTCCCGGCCGAGCGGGCCGACGGCGGCGAGCTGGTGCCGCTGGTCGACGACGAATTGTCCCGCCGCCGGCGCGACCGGCAGGTCGAGACGGGCTGATCGCGGCCGACCTCGGTCGGGTGGTGTGCGACCGGTGACATCGCGGGTCCGTTCGGGGCCCTGATCGGGTAAACTGCGAGACATCGCCGACCCCGTGCGGGAGAGTCCGGCCCGGTTTTGGCCGTGGTCGGCGCCGAAGGAGCAAACCTCCCCAACAACCTCTCAGGCCACCTGGACCGCACGGGCGAGATGCCTCTGGAAAGAGGGCGCACCACGGCTGTGGTGCACCCCGCCGACGGTGCAAGCCTGGTTCACGGGTGAAGCTCTCAGGCGTTCGCTTCGCGGACAGCGACAGAGGGGGAGAGCAGGGCAGTTGCGGCTGTTCTGCCGCCCTTTGCCCGCCGCGACGATTGAGGTTTGGCGATGACCGACGTGACCCAAGATCGCATTCCACTGGCCGCCCTGGAGCACGGAACGCCGTTCGCCGACCGCCACGTCGGGCCGATGCCAGCCGAGCTTGCCCGCATGCTCGATGTGATCGGCGTCGGCTCGTTGGAGGAGCTGGGGCAGAACGCCGTGCCGGACACCATCCGGGAAGGCGACCTGCAGCTGGCGCTGCCCGGGCCGGCCACCGAATCCGAGGCACTGGCCGAGCTGCGCGAGCTCGCGCGCCGCTGCCGCCCGCACGCCGAGATGATCGGGTTGGGCTACTACGGCACGGTCACGCCGCCGGTCATCCTACGCAACGTGCTGGAGAGCCCGGCCTGGTACACCGCCTACACCCCGTACCAGCCGGAGATCTCGCAGGGTCGGCTCGAAGCGCTGCTGAACTTCCAGACGATGGTGGCCGATCTGGCCGGGGTGCCGGTGGCCAACGCGTCGATGCTCGACGAGTCAACCGCGGCGTCCGAGGGCATGACGCTGGTGCGCCGCGCGGGCCGGTCGAAGTCGCCGCGGTTCGTGGTGGACGCCGACACGCTGCCGCAGACCATCGCGGTGATCGAGACCCGCGCGGAGCCGCTGGGCATCGAGGTCATCGTCGCCGACCTGTCCGCCGGCGCGCAGGCGCTGCCGGCGGGCGAGTTCTTCGGCGCGCTGCTGTCCTACCCGGGTGCCTCCGGTGCGGTGCGCGACCAGGAGCAGATCATCGCCGAGGTGCACCGGCGCGGCGCCAAGGTCGTCGTCGCGGCCGACCTGCTGGCGTTGACGCTGCTGCGCTCGCCGGGCGAGATCGGCGCGGACGTCGTCGTTGGCACCACCCAGCGATTCGGGGTGCCGATGGGCTTCGGCGGCCCGCACGCCGGATTCATCGCCGTGGCCAAGGGACTCGAACGGCAGCTTCCTGGCCGGTTGGTCGGCGTGAGCGTCGACGCCGACGGCAACCAGGCCTACCGGCTGGCGCTGCAGACCCGAGAACAGCACATCCGCCGCGAGAAGGCCACCAGCAACATCTGCACCGCGCAGGTCTTGCTGGCCGTCGTGGCGTCGATGTACGCCGTGTACCACGGCCCCACCGGGCTGCGGTCCATCGCGACCCGCGCGCACCGGATGGCGGCCGTGTTCGCTGAGCAGCTGCGCCGCGGCGGGATCGAGGTGCTGCACCGGGAGTTCTTCGACACCGTCGTTGCGAGGGTGCCGGGAAAGGCCGACGTCGTCGTCGCCGCGGCCCGCCGGGGCGGCATCAATTTGCGCCGGGTGGACGCCGACCACGTCGGCATAAGTTGCGACGAAACCACCACGCGGGCGCACCTGGCGGCGGTGTGGCAGGCCTTCGGCGTCACCGGCGGCGACGCCGACGAACTAGACATCGAGACGCCGGACGCGCTGCCCGCGGCACTGGAGCGCACCTCGGAGTACCTGACGCACCCGGTGTTCCACACCCACCGCTCCGAGACTTCGCTGCTGCGGTACCTGCGGCAGCTCTCGGACAAGGACATCGCGCTGGACCGCAGCATGATCCCGCTGGGCTCGTGCACCATGAAGCTCAACGCGACGGCCGAGATGGAGCCGATCACCTGGTCGGAGTTCGGCTCGCTGCATCCGTTCGCGCCCGCGCAGGACGCCGAGGGGCTGCTGTCGATCGTCAAGGACCTGGAGACCTGGCTGGCCGAGGTCACCGGCTACGACGCGGTGAGCCTGCAGCCA
This sequence comes from Saccharopolyspora sp. NPDC000995, assembly GCF_053599315.1. Classification (NCBI taxonomy): domain Bacteria; kingdom Bacillati; phylum Actinomycetota; class Actinomycetes; order Pseudonocardiales; family Pseudonocardiaceae; genus Saccharopolyspora; species Saccharopolyspora sp. NPDC000995. The sequence goes on along the minus strand of NZ_JBSFLZ010000014.1, from coordinate 25,705 downwards.
AACGCCGGTAGTCAGGGCGAGTTCGCCGGGCTGCTGGCGATTCGCGCCTACCACCGCAGCCGTGGTGCCGCCGACCGGGACTTGTGCCTGATCCCGGCGAGCGCGCACGGCACCAACGCCGCCAGCGCCGTGATGGCCGGGATGCGGGTGATCGTGGTCCGCTGCGACGATGCCGGCAACATCGAGCTGGATCACCTGCGCGGGCTGGTCGCCGAGCACGCCGACGACCTCGCCGCGATCATGATCACCTACCCGTCCACGCACGGCGTGTACGAGGACACCGTGCGCGAGGTGTGCGGCCTGGTGCACGACGCGGGCGGCCAGGTGTACGTCGACGGGGCGAACCTCAACGCCCTGATCGGCCTGGCGCGGATGGGCAAGTTCGGTTCCGACGTCTCGCACCTGAACCTGCACAAGACGTTCTGCATCCCGCACGGCGGTGGCGGGCCGGGCGTCGGCCCGATCGGCGTGCGCGAGCACCTGGCGCCGTTCCTGCCGAACCACCCGATGCAGCCCGCAGCCGGACCCGTCACCGGCGTCGGCCCGATCAGCGCCGCGCCGTGGGGCAGCGCCTCGATCCTGCCGATCTCCTGGGCGTACGTGCGGATGATGGGTGCCGACGGTCTTCGCCGCGCGACGCTGACCGCGGTGGCCACCGCCAACTACGTCGCCCGTCGCCTGAACAACTACTTTCCGGTGCTCTACACCGGCAAGGGCGGCTTCGTGGCGCATGAGTGCATCCTCGACCTGCGGCAGATCAGCAAGACCAGCGGAATTACCGTCGACGACGTCGCCAAGCGGCTGGCCGACTACGGTATCCACGCGCCGACGATGTCATTCCCGGTGGCCGGGACGCTGATGGTCGAGCCGACCGAGAGCGAGAACCTGGCGGAGCTCGACCGCTTCTGCGAGGCGATGATCGCCATCCGCGCGGAGATCGACAAAGTCGTCGCCGGGCAGTGGCCGGCCGATGACAACCCGCTGGTGGGCGCTCCGCACACCGCGGCCTCGCTGGCGAAGGACTGGGACCACGCGTACTCCCGCGAGGAAGCGGCCTACCCGTTGGGCACCGATGTGGTGAAGGTGTGGCCGCCGGTGCGTCGCATCGACGGGGCACGCGGCGACCGCAACCTGGTCTGCTCCTGCCCGCCCCTGGACGCCTACCAGGCTTGAGGGACGTCCTTCGGTGGAAGCGCCTCCGGCCTGCTCTTGCGATGGGGCGCTTCCGCGTTCGGGGTGGGTGCTACACGCCCGGTCGAGTTCGGTTTGCGTGCGGTGCGGGCGGGGTGACACGGTGGCCCCTTCACCTGACCGGCTCCGAGAGGAAGTGGAGCAATGCTCACCATCAGTGAGAGCGCGGCGGAGGTCATCAAGCTCGTCCTCGTCGGCGGCGACTCTCCGGAAGGTTCCGGCCTGCGCATCGCGCCGGCCGAGCAGGGCCTGCAGGCGTCGATTGCCGACGAACCGCAGGACGGCGACGAGGTGATCGAGGAATCCGGCGTGCGGGTGTTCCTCGAATCGCAGGTCGCGACGTTGCTCGGCGACAAGGTTTTGGACGCCGAGCGGGACGCCAACGGAGAACTGGCGCTGGCCGTTCGCGACTGACCGAAGGGACTTGAACCGTCGGCCCGGGTGTTTTGCCTGGGCCGACGGTTTTTTCGCGCCGAACTGCGATCTAAGACTCCTGCCAGGTACTGGTGATAGCGGCATTGGGGCAACTACTCTCGATACGCAACTGCTCAGGTTTGGAGGAATGCGTCGTGCAGACCACCACGCTCGCCATGCACATGAGTGACGGGCTGCTAAACGCGCACACGGCGCTGCTGTTCGCGGTCGTGGCGATCGCCGGGCTGGCGGTCGCGTTGGCCAAGGCGCGGGCCGACCTGGACGACCGGACGGCGCCGATGGCCGGGCTGGTGGCCGCGTTCGTCTTCGCCGCGCAAATGATCAACTTCCCGGTACTGCCCGGCGTCAGCGGGCACCTGCTCGGCGGGGCGCTGGCGGCGATCCTTGCCGGGCCGTGGGTCGGCGCGCTGTGCGTGGCGATCGTGCTCGTGGTGCAGGCGCTGCTGTTCGCCGACGGCGGGCTGACCATGCTGGGCGCGAACATCACCAATATGGCGCTGATCGGGACCGCCGTCGGCTGCCTCGTCGCGCTCGCGCTCCGCCGCCTCGCGCTGCGCAGCCGCACCGGGTTGCTGGTGACTGCTTTCGTCGCGGCCTGGGTGAACACCGTCGCCGCCGCCGGTGGCTTCGTCATCGAATATGCGCTCGGCGGCGCCGCTGGTTACGGCACGGGCACCGCTGCGCTCGCGGTGGTCGGGGTGCACTGCCTCATCGGCATCGGCGAGGGCGTGATCACGGCTGCCACGGTGGGTGCGGTGGCAGCCGCCAGACCGGACCTGGTCCACCTGTTGCGCATCGGGAAGCGGACGAAGGAGAACGTGCGATGAGCGCGCCGAATCGGCATTTCCTGTTGGTTTTCGGCCTGTTCATCCTCGTCATCGCGGGCGGGGTCGCCTACTTCGCTGATTCCGACCCGGACGGCCTGGACGCGGTCACCCAGCGCGGCTGCATAGTGGTCGAGACCGGCCAGGGCGAGCGGTTGGACGGCCAGTGCATCGCGCAGCACGCCCAGGACCACGCGCTGTCCGGTGGTCCGCTGGCGGATTACACCATCGGTGGCGATGACCGCTGGACCGGCTTGGCCGGCGTGATCGGCGCGGTGCTCACGCTCGGTGCGGCGGGTGCTTTGTTCTGGGGCCTGCGCCGCCGGACCGGAGGCGAATAGCGGTGGGTGCCGGCCACGCCAGCGCGCTGCACCTGCCCGGCGATTCGGCGCTGCACCGCCTGCCGCCCGAGGTCAAGATCGTGGCGGCTTTCCTGGTGGTGCTGTGCGTGGTGGCGACGCCGCGCGAGGTGTTCTGGGCTTTCGGCGGGTATGCCGTGCTGTTGTTCGGGCTGGCGCTGGCGGCCCGGGTTCCGCCGCGCTGGCTGGCCAGTCGCCTGCTGATCGAGGTGCCGTTCGTGGTGCTCGCGTTGGTGCTGCCGTTCACCGCGGGCGGCGCGACGACCGAGGTGGCGGGTATCGCGTTGTCCACCGAGGGGCTGCTGGCGGGCTGGAACATCTTGGTGAAGGGCACGCTCGGGCTGGCCACGTCGCTGCTGCTGGCCGCCACGACCGCGCCCCGGGAGCTGGTGGTCGGCCTGCAGCGACTGGGCGCGCCCAGGCTGCTGATCACCATCATCACGCTGATGCTGCGCTACGCCGACGTGATCGTCGCCGAGGCCAAGCGGATGCGGGTCGCGCGGATCTGCCGCGGTCACGATCCGCGGTTGCTGTGGCAGATCGGCGCGACCGCACGCGGGATCGGTAGCCTGTTCATCCGGTCCTACGAGCGCGGCGAGCGCGTGCACCTGGCGATGGTGTCGCGGGGTTGGCAGGGTGCGATGCCCGAGCTGGGAGAATCGCGCCGGACATCATCGGCGGCGTGGTGGCTGGGCATGGCGCCACCGGCCGTCGCCGCAGTCGTACTGGGAGTCGCCTTGTGGACCACCTGACCGAATCCCTGCCGGAGCGCACCGCCGAGTCGGATCCCGCCCCGGCGCTGCAGGTTTCCGGGCTGGCATTCCGGTACCCGGACGGCCACCGCGCGCTGACCGGCGTGGACCTGCGCGTCGAACCGGGGGAGCGGGTCGCGGTGCTCGGTCCCAACGGCGCGGGCAAGACGACCATGACGCTGCACCTCAACGGCGTGCTGCGGGCCGAGTCGGGCAACATCCACGTCGGTGGCCTGCCGGTGGATTCCCAGAACTTGAAGGAGATCCGCCGCCGCGTCGGGCTGGTGTTCCAGGACCCCGACGACCAGTTGTTCATGCCGACCGTGCGGGAGGACGTCGCGTTCGGCCCGGCGAACTTCGGGCTGCGCGGTGAGGCGTTGGCGGAACGCGTCCGGTCGGCGCTCGGCGCGGTGGGCATGGCCGCGCACGCGGACCGCTCGCCACTGCACCTCTCCGGTGGTCAACGCAAGCGGGTCGCGCTGGCCGCGGTGCTCGCGTGCCAGCCGGAGCTGCTGGTGCTGGACGAGCCGTCGTCGAACCTCGAACCGGTGGCCCGGCGCGAACTGGCCGAGGTGCTGCTGGCATGGGGCGGCACCATGCTCATGGTCACCCACGACCTGCCGTACGCCTTGCAGCTGTGCCCGCGCAGCGTGCTGATCGACGGCGGCCTGGTGGTCGCGGACGGTCCCACCGCGGAACTGCTGGCCGACGCCGGACTGCTGGCCGCGCACCGCCTCGAACTGCCTTACGGCTTCCGGATTCCTTGACCTCGCCGCCCGTTGCTGGTTTCCGCATTCTGCGGTGACCGGGTACGAATCGTGAGCACTTTTCGGTGCTGTAGCGCCGAAAAGTGCTCACGGGTGTTTCATGCCGGCCAGGCAGGGGCGCGGCCGGTGAGGCTGATGAGCTTGTTCAGTGGCGTGGCGTCCGGGGAGACCTCGACGGGCGGGCCGAAGGGGCTGTCCTGGCCGCGGTCCTGCGCGGCCACCATGGACACGAACTCCAGGGACGCCGTCAGCGAGTCGGCGTCGCACCGGAACTGCTCTCCGGTGGCCTTCGCGATGTCCCAGCCGTGCACCACCAGCTCGTTCATCGCGACGTTGCCCGCGACCGGGCCGGGCAGCTGGACACCGCCGGCCTGCGTCATGCCCTCCCACGCCGTCGGCTCCCGCCACGCCTCGGCGAGCGCGGCCAGCTGCTCGGGGATGCGGGTGCGCCAGTCGTCGGGAAGTCGGGCGGCATCCCCGGACGGTCCCCCACCGGTCAGTGAGAAGTCCTTCGCGGCTGCCGCGGTGAACGCCAGCGACAGCCCGCCGACGTGGTCGATCAGGTCGCCGAGGGTGTACTCGGTGCACGGCGTGGCTGCGGCGAGCTGTTCGTCGGCAACGTTCTCCAGCAGGCTCGCCAGCTGCTGGGCTGCTGGCCTCAGGTCGGGTAGGTCGGTCATTCGCGGCTCCTTCGCGGGGTGTGCTGTTCCAGTGGAACAGAGTCCTCCGTCGGCCTATTTTCATCACCCTCCCCGCCCGCTGCCCGCGCCGGAGTTACGGTAGCCGGTCGGCATCGAGCACAACGGGGGGCGGACAGATGGTGGACCAACAGCGCAGGGTGAAGTACGTGCTGGTCTTGGGCGCGTTGTCCGCGTTCGGTCCGCTGTCGATCGACATGTACCTGCCCGCCTTCCCCGCGATAGCCTCCGAGCTGAACGCCGGGGCCTCGCAGGTGCAGCTGTCGTTGACGGCTTGCACGGTCGGCCTGGCATTCGGGCAGCTCGTCGCCGGGCCGCTGTCGGACACCTTCGGGCGCCGTCGGCCGCTGTTGATCGGTCTGGCGGTTTTTACCCTGACGTCGCTGCTGTGCGCGGTCGCGACGTCGGCTTATGCGCTGGCTGGGCTGCGGCTGGTGCAGGGGCTTGGTGGTGCGGCCGGTATCGTCGTCGCCCGCGCCGTGGTGCGAGACCTGTGCTCGGGCGTGGCGATAGTCCGCTTCTTCTCGTTGCTCATGCTGGTCGGCGGGTTGGCGCCGATCCTCGCGCCGCTGATCGGCGGGCAGATGCTGCGGGTGACGTCGTGGCGCGGCGTGTTTCTGGTACTCGGCGTGATCGGCGTGGTGTTGCTGGTGGCGACCGCGTTCGGCGTGCGCGAGACGCTGCCCACCGAGTCGCGGCGGCCCGGCAGCCTGGGCAGCACGCTGCGGACCTTCGCAGGGCTGCTCGGCGACCGGGCGTTCGTCGGGTACTCGCTGTCCGCAGCGTTGGCGTTCGCTGCGATGTTCGCCTACATCTCGGGTTCGTCGTTCGTGCTGCAAGACGTCTACGGCATGTCGCCTCAGCTGTTCAGCGTGGTGTTCGGGGTCAACTCGCTGGGCATCGTGCTAGTCGGGCAGCTCAACGGCCGCCTGGTGGCCCGGGTCGCCCCGAGCCGGCTGCTGGCGATCGGGCTCGGCATCAACGCCGTTGGCGGCGTCGCGGTGGCGGTGTCCGCCGCCTTCGGGTTGGGCCTGCCGGGGCTGCTGCCAGCGTTTTTCCTGGTGGCTTCGAGCGTCGGCATGGTGTTTCCCAACGCCACGGCCCTGGCGCTGTCCGGGCATCCGGAAACGGCCGGAAGCGCATCGGCGCTGCTGGGCGTCATGCAGTTCTTGGCCGGTGGCGTCGCCGCGCCGCTCGTGGGATCGGCGGGTACGGGCACCGCACTGCCGATGGGCGTGGTCATGGGAGCCCTGTCGCTGTCCGCGGTCGTGGTGTTCCTCGCACTCACCCGTCGCACCCGTCCCGAAGTGCGGGCGGGCGACCGCACGGCGACGAAGACCAACCAGCGTTGACCAGCTGGACTGGACGAGGGACCAGCGGGGTCGGTTCGGTTGTAGAGCGCGTAGCGCCCCTCCCAACGTAGGGAAGCGAGCCTGGCGTCGCGGAGGGCACCCAGGTGCTACGAGGCGTTCCCGGCGGACGTTTGGGTGCTGCGGTGGCTGCAGACGCGCGATGCCGCAGCTGTACGCGGTCGCGCCGTTCGGCGGGAACGCGACCGTGTTCTGCGAGGTGGCCGCCCAGAGCGCTTCCTGCGGTGCCCGCGGAGCAGCGGGTCCCGGCCTTGAAGTAACCAATTGTAACCGACTGCTCGAACGTGTTATAGGTACCGCATGGTTACCAGCGACGACAGCATCCTCAAGCGCGGCAATCTGACGGATCCGAACTGCCCGACCCGTCTGGTGCTGGACCGCATCGGGGACAAGTGGACGGTGCTGGTGGTGACGCGGCTGTCTGACGGCCCGATGCGCTTCACGCAGCTGCGCAACGGCATCGGTGGGGTGGCGCCGAAGGTGCTGACGCAGACGTTGCGCGCGCTGGAACGCGACGGCTTGGTGATCCGGACTGTGTACGCGGAGGTGCCGCCGAAGGTGACCTACGAGCTGACCGACCTCGGGCATTCGCTGCGCGGACCGGTGGAAGCGATCGCCGACTGGTCCGAACGCAACGTCAACCGAATCCTCGCCGCTCGCGTCGCCGCCGACGAAGGGTGATCATATCGGCTGGGCGGCCCAGTCGAGGATCTCGCGACAGGTGTCGATCAGGCGTTGCCGCAGGACGGCGGCCTCGGTGGCGAAGTCGCGCTGCCGTCTGACGTAGTCGACGCGGCCGTCGGGGGTTTCGATCGGTACCGGCTCGTAGCCGAGGTCGCGCAGGTCGTACGGGCTGGCCCGCATGTCGAGCTCCCGGATCCGTACCGCGAGCTCGAAGCAGTCCGCGACCAGCTCCGCGGCGACGAACGGGTCCAGCTTGTAGGCCCATTTGAAGATGTCCATGTTCGCGTGCAGGCAGCCCGGCTGCTCCAGGCGCACCTGGTCGGCGCGTTCGGGCTGCAGGGCGTTGAGCGGTCGAGCCTGCGGGGTGAAGAACCGGAACGCGTCGTGGTGCGTGCAGTTGATCGGCATCGATTCGACGACCTCGTCGGTGCCGTGGTGGCCGAGCCGCAACGGCCACCTGGCGTGTCGGATTTCCTCCGGTTGCGTCCGGTAGACCATGGCCCACTCGTGCAGACCGAAACAGCCGAGCTGGGCTTGGCGGGACGCCGTGGCGGTAAGCAGGCCGAGCACGAATTCGGTGCTGCCGCGGCGTTTCTCGGTCAGCGCGGCTGGATCTAGCGCGACGCCTTCCGGGGTCTCGACGAACCCCTTGCGGGCCAGGAACTCCTGGCCGCCCGCCAACGCGACGCCGACGCTAGGCTGCCAGCGCTCCAGCCGAGCCGGGCGGAAGGAGTAGTACTGGAAGAGGAAGTCCAGCACCGGGTGCTTCTCGTGCTGGTGCTGGCGCTGGCGGTGCGGCCGCGTCCAGCGCGCGACACGTTCACGGTGGGCGGCCTGCTGGACCCGCCATTCCTGCTCGGACAGCACAATCATCGCCGGTCAGGGTAGTCGAGGCCGGTACGGCGGCGGTCAGCGGTGGAACGGGAACCAGTCGAGGTCCAGAAAGTCCCCGGACTGGTCCGTGGCGAAGGTCAGGTAGACGTCGTGCTCGCCGGTCACCGGCCGCTGCAGGTAGACCGGCTAATGGGTGGCCCCGGCCGTCAGTGCACGTGGGTGGCGTCGCGGACGGTACCGACGTATTCCTCGACGAGGTCTTCGAGGGCGACGATGCCGATGGGTTGGCCGGTGGTGTCGGTTGCGGTGGCGAGGTGGCTGCCCGCGCGGCGTAGGGAGGTCATGGCGTGGTCGAGGCGGGCGTGGGCTGGCACGGTGGGTAGTCGCCGGATGCGGGCGGGGGCGATGGGGGTTGCGGGGTCGAGCCCGGCTTGGTCGAGGACGTCTTTGATGTGGAGGTAGCCGGCGAGTGTTCCGTCGTCGCGGCGGAGGGGGAACCGGGAGAATCCGGTGTGGGCGACGGCTTGTTCGACGTCGCCGAGGGTGGGGTGTTGCGGGAGTGTGGTGAGGTCGGGCAGGGGGACGAGGACGTCTGCGACAGTGTGTTCCACTGAGGACAGTGTTTGGGCGAGTCGGCGGTGTTCGGATTGGTCGAGGAGACCTTCACGGCGGGATTCGACGAGGAGTTCGGCGAGTTCGGCGGAGGTGTAGGCGGTGTCGAGTTCGTCTTTGGGCTCTACGCGTAGTAGGCGGAGCACGGTGTTGGCCATCATGTTGAACAGGGCGATGAGTGGTCGGGCGAGTTTGACGAAGCCGACCAGGGGCGGGACCAGCCAGAGGGCGAGTCGTTCGGGTTCGGCGATGGCGAGGTTTTTGGGGACCATTTCGCCGACGAGGACGTGGAGTACGACCACGATCGCTAGTGCGATGGTGAACGCCACGGCGTGGGTGATGGTGTCGGGGATGCCGAGGGTGGTGAACGGTGTTTGGAGTTGGTGGGCGACGGCGGGTTCGCCGAGGCGGCCCAGGCCCAGGGAGCAGAGGGTGATGCCGAGTTGGGCGCTGGTGAGCATCAGCGAGCCTTCCTGGCTGGCTTTGATCACCACCCGGGCGCGGGTTTTGCCTTGGGCCAGCAGTGCTTCCAGCCGGTCCCGGCGAGAGGACAGCAGGGAGAACTCCGCGCCCACGAAGAACGCGTTGAGCAGCAACAGGACAACACCCAGCACGATCGCGAAACCGTCGCTCATCGAACTTCCTCCACGGCCTCGGCGTGCGTCGGCTGGTGGGTGAGGCGCAGTTCTGCGATGCGTCGGCGGTTCATCCGGGTAACGGCCAGCCGCCATCCGTCCGGGGTGAGGTGGTCGCCAACCTCGGGAATGCGTCCCAGTCGAGCCAGCACGAAGCCGGCGACGGTCTCGTAGTCCCCGTCGGGCATGGCGAATCCGGTTGACTCGGCCAGCTCGTCCGGGCGCAGTCGCCCGGAGACGATCCAGGTGTTGTCGCCGATTTGCCGAACAGCGGCGATTTCGCGGCGGTCGTGTTCGTCGCGGACATCGCCGATGATCTCCTCGACGACGTCTTCCAGGGTCACGATGCCCGCGCTACCGCCGTACTCGTCGACCACCACGGCCAACTGCAACCCCGATCCGCGCAGCCGGTTCAGCAGCGCATCGCCGTCCAATGTCTCCGGCACGGTCGGCACCGGACGGGCCAGCGACCTCACTGGGGTCGTTTCGCGGAGTTCGGCGGGGACGCTGAACGCTTGCTTGACGTGGACGACGCCGTGGATCTCGTCGAGGTCGGCGCCGTGCACCGGGAAGCGGGAGAACCCGGTGCGGCGGGCGATGTCGAGCAGATCCATCACGCTGTCGTCGGCGGTCAGGGATTCCACCCGGACGCGTGGGGTCATCAACTCCTCGGCGGTGCGGTCGCCGAAACGCAGCGACCGGTCCATTAGTTGCGCGGTCGAGGAGTCCAGCGTTCCGTGTTCGGCGCTGGAACGCACGATCGAGCCGAGTTCTTCGGGGGAGCGGGCGGATCGGAGTTCTTCCTGGGGTTCGATGCCGAAACGGCGCACGACCCAGTTGGCGCTGTTGTTCATCGCGTCGATCAGCCACCGGAAGGCCCGCGAGAACCGGGCGTGGTAGCCCGACACGGCACGGGCGGTGGGCAGCGGGCGGGCGATGGCGAGGTTCTTGGGCACCATCTCCCCGAAGACCATCGACAGGGTCGTGGCCAGCAGGATTGCCGCCGTCAGCGACACCGCCCCGGCCGCCTCACCGGGCAGGCCCAGCGCGGTCAGCGCCGGGCGGATCAGGTCACCGATCAACGGCTCCGCCACGTACCCGGTGACCAGCGTGGTCAACGTGATCGCGACCTGGGCGCCGGAGAGCTGGAACGACAGCGTCCGGTGCGCCTTCCGCACCGCCCTCGCACGCCGGTCACCGACCTGACGCACATGCGCGTCCACCGTGCTGCGTTCCAGGGACGTCAGCGAGAACTCCGCGGCAACCGCCAACCCGGTGCCCAACGTCAACACGCCAACGAAAACGAGGCCGAGAACGGCCAACAGGATGTCCATCACCGACCACCCCAGAACGGGGTATCGGCCACCAGTTGCGGAAAGCCGGGACTACGTCCCGGCTCGGTACTGCCCTCTGGAGATTGTGCCGCAGGCACTGAAGACGTCACTCCTAGACGAAAATCCGGAAAAATACGACGCCAGTATACGTGTCCTTCGCAGATTCGGCGACAACATCATCACGACCTCCCGAGCAGTGCCAGCAGCTTCGTCTGCTCGTCGGCATCTGCCGCCATCGGTCGCGGCGGGCCGAAGATCCCCATGCCTTCCCAAGCTGGGATCTGCGGGGCGAAGACCGTGTGCACGGCAGCCACCAGCGCCGGATCCAGCCGGTCGTCGTCGCCGATGCCGCGGGCAAGGTCCCAGGCGTGCACGGCAAGGTCCAGCGTCATCTGCCAGCCGTAGTCCTCAGCCGGGATCACGCCGCCGGTGACGTTGACCTCACCGCTGGTCGCCCCCGGTTCGTCCCACGCGCGCCGGGCCGCCGCGGCCGCCTCCCGCCACGCGCCGACCGGGTCGGTGCCCAGCACATCGCCGTCGAACCGGTCGCCGACCTCGTCCAGGGTGGCGCCGTCGAGCAGCCACGGCGCCCACAGCTGCTCGAACACCAGATGGTTGAGCAGATCCCGGACGCACCATTGCGCGCAGGGCGTAGGGGAGCCCCACTGGTCGTCGCCGATGTGCCCCACCCGGTTGTCGAACTCCGCCATGGCCCTGCGGTGCGCGTTCAACAGCTGCATGATTCCTCCTGTGAATTCGGTCATGGGACGCCCGGTGGTGGCGGCGGAATCCCTGGTCAGGCGTCCAGTGTCGCCGGATCGGGGTGTGCGTGGCATCCGCGCCGTGGCGGGTTTACGCCCTGGTGATCTGAACCACTTCGGGAAGTCGTAGCCTGCCGCGGGTTCGTCGGGCGGCTACCGCCGCCAGGTCACACGAGGGAGGACGTGATCGTGAGCACACCCACGGTTGCGGACGCACCGCAGCGGGGCTTCTTCGGGCACCCGCGCGGCTTGTCGACGCTGTTCTTCACCGAGATGTGGGAGCGGTTCTCCTACTACGGCATGCGAGCGATCCTCGGGTACTACCTGTACTTCGCGGTCGCTGAGGGCGGCTTGGGCATCCCCGAGTCCACGGCGCTGTCGGTGGTCGGCGTCTACGGCGCCTCGGTCTACATGACCGGTGTGCTCGGTGGCTGGCTGGCGGACCGGGTGGTCGGCGCCCAGCGGGCGGTGTTCTACGGCGGCTGCGTCATCATGCTCGGCCACATCAGCCTGGCCCTGCCCGGCGGCGTCGCCACGATGGTGCTCGGGCTGGTGCTGCTGGTGATCGGCACCGGCCTGCTGAAACCGAACATCTCGGGCCTCGTCGGCGGCCTCTATGGCGAGAACGACATGCGCCGCGACGCCGGGTTCTCGATCTACTACATGGGCATCAACCTCGGTGGGTTCCTGGCCCCGTTCGTCGTCGGCACCCTGGGCGAGAAGGTCAACTGGCACGCCGGGTTCGGTGCGGCGGCCGTCGGCATGGCACTGGGTCTGGTCCAGTACATGCTCGGGCGCAAGAACCTGGGTTCGGCCGGACGAGCACCGGTCAACCCGCTGCCCGCCGGGCACAAGGGCCGGGTACTGGCCCGCGCGGCCGGTCTCGCCGCGGTGTTCGTCGTATTCCTGGTGGGCCTGTCGGTCAGCGGCGTGATGGGCCTGGACGGCCTGGTCAACCTGATCAGCCTGATCTCGGCTGTGCTGCCGATCGTCTACTTCGCGGTAATGCTCTCCAGCAAGCAGATCACCAAGATCGAGCGGGACCGGCTGATCGCCTACATCCCGCTGTTCCTGGCGGCCGCGCTGTTCTTCCTCCTGTTCGAGCAGCAGCCGAACACGCTGGCCAATCTCGCCGAGGCGGACACCGACCTGAACGTCATCGGCTTCGTGATCCCGGCTTCCTGGTTCCAGTCCATCAACTCGCTGGCGATCATCCTGCTGGCGCCGGTGATGGCGTGGCTGTGGACGAAGCTCGGCGAACGGCAGCCGTCCACCCCGCAGAAGTTCGTCGGCGGGCTGTTCTTCGTCGGCGTCTCGTTCCTGTGGGTGGTGCTGTCGAAGTTCGTCGTCGGCGACGAGAAGCACCTGCCGATCATGCTCGCGCTGGTATTCGTGATCATGACAGTCGGCGAGCTGATGCTCTCGCCGGTCGGCCTGTCGGTGAGCACCAAGCTGGCGCCGAAGGTCTTCGCCTCCCAGACCATGGGCCTGTACTTCCTGGCCCCGGCGATGGGGCAGGGCCTGGGTGCGCAGGTCGTGAAGCTGTACTCGGTGGACAACCAGCAGGTCTACTTCGGCATCGTCGGCGTGGCCACGATCGGTTGCGCGGTCCTGCTGCTGCTCGCCTCGAAGACCGTCAAGCGCTACATGCACGGCGTGAACTAGGGAATTTCCAGGCTCGGCGGTGCTGGTTGCGAGAGTGGGCCAAGCGCCTGCGGCGCTTCAACGGCGGACCACCAGGGCAAGCGGGCGAAGGCCGGTCCCGACGCTCTCGGGACCGGCCTTCTTGAGGCGATGGACTCAGCGCAGGTCGAAGGTCCGGGCGGCCGCCGGGTTCTTCGGGTCCGGGTCCGGGTGGCCCGGCACGCTGACGTTCCCGCTCGGCACCACGCCCCTGACCAGGTAGTCGGTGCCGATCCGGTCGGCGTCGGCGTTGCCGGCCAGCGCCCACACCCCGTGCTTGCCCGCGTCCTTCTCGGTGACCAGCACCGAGGACGGCAGCGATCGGTGCATCTCCACGGCGCCCGCGTAGGGGGTGGCCACGTCGTACTGCGAATTGAACATCAGCAGCGGCGGCAGCCCCGCACCGGTGATCTTCACCGGCTGCAGCCGGGGACCGTGCCACACCCGGCACGGGGCGACGCTCCAGCTGTTGTACCAAGCCCCGAGCGGGTGATTGGTGGCGAGCTCGGCGGAGTCGCGCTCCCATTCGCGGCGGCTGCTCGGCCACGGGGCGTCCGCGCATTCGACGGCGTTGTAGATGGCGTTCTCGTTCTCCGCGGCCGCATCCTTGGTGGACACCAGCGCGACGAGCTTGCGGCCGTCGTTGCGGAGGTGAAAGTCGGCGATCGCCTCGGCCAGCGCGGTCCAATTGCTCTCGCCGTAGAGCGCCATGAATGTGATGTCGATGAACTCCGACGGCCCCAGCTTGCCGCGCGCGGCCTTGCGTAGCTCGGCCTGGATACCGTCCCAGGTGGCCTGCACCCGGGCGCGGTCGGTGCCGAGGTGGAACACCTGGTCGTGCCGGGAGATCCAGTCGAAGTAGCGGCCCAGCCGCAGCTGCGCGGCGATGTTCTGGTTGAGGTTGTTGCGGTACCACACCTCGGAGGTGTCCGGGTTCACCGCGCTGTCCAGGATCATCCGGTCCAAGTGCTCCGGGAACAACTGGCCGTACACGGCGCCGAGGTAGGTGCCGTAGGAGTAGCCGAGATAGCTGATCTTCTGCTCGCCGAGCGCTTCCCGGATCCGATCCAGGTCCCGGGCGTTGGTCGGGGTGTTCAAGTGCGGCAGGTACTTGCCGGCGTGCTGCTGGCAGCCGTCCGCGTACTCCTGGGCGCGCCGCCAGTTCTGCTCCCGGGTCTGCGGGGAATCCGGGTCGGGCAGCGGGTTCTTCCAGAAGGTCGCCGGGTCCACGCAGGTGATCGGGTTGTTGTGCGCGGTGTTGCGGGTGTCGAATCCGATCAGGTCGTAGGAGTCGAGCACCTCGGCGGGCAGCCTGCCGGACAGTGAACCGGCGAAGGCGACGCCTGGGCCGCCCGGGCCACCGGGGTTGACCAGCAGCGAGCCGCGCCGGGTCTCGGGCTTGCGCGCGGGCACCTTCGAGACCAGCAGCTGCAGCTTCTCGCCGTCGGGCGCGTCGTAGTCCAGCGGCACTTCGACGTTGGCGCATTGCATCTGCGGTTGGGGCTGGCTGATGTCTTCCGGGCACGCACCGAACTGCAGGACGGGCGCGGCCTGGGCGATCACCCCGGTGACGGCGGTGCCGGTGAGCACCGCCGTCACGGCTAGACCGAGTGCGATCGAACGCTTCACATGCGTCTCCTCACGGAATGGGACCGGGCTCGAACGGAGCGTAGTCGTTGATCCGATTCCGTACCCGGCAGCGAAAGTCCGTGTCGCCCGGCCGATTCCGGGTCACGCCGCCCGCAGGACATCCGCGACGCGAACGACGTCCGCGTCTGTGGTGCGCCAGTTGCTGAAAGCCGCCCGCAGGCCGGGCCTTCCCTTGTAGACGGTCGGGGCGAGGAATGCGACGCCGGATCCGGCGGCGGTCCGGGCCAGCGCGGTAACGCGTTCCGCGGTCGGCGTCTCGGTGGGGGTGACGCAGACGGCGTTGAAGCGCACCGGTGCCAGCAGCCGAAGGTGCGGCATCTCGGCGATGCCGTCGCCGAGGTCGTATGCCGGTGCGACGTCGCGCTCGACCACCTCGCGGTGGCCTGCCGTCCGTAGGCGGCGAGCGTGAACCAGGCCGGCAGGGCACGCAGGCGGCGTGAGCTCTCCGGGGTGAGGTGCACGAAATCCGGATCGTCGGTCGGCATGCCCAGGTATGCGGCCGAGTTCTGGAAGATGCGCAGCTGCAGGTCCCGGCGGCGGGGGAACTGATCGCGCTGTCATAGGGCACGTTCAGCCAGGTCCGAGTGCTGCGGGGACAGCGCCGCGACCCCCCGAAGGCCGCGTCGACGTGCAGCCAGAAACGGATGCTGCCGGCGCAGCCCCGAGATCGCCCGCAGGGCGTCGAAGTCCACGGTGTTCACGGTGCCCGCATTGGCCACCACGACGGACGTAGCGACCCGGGTGCGCGATGCGCGGTCCCATCCGGATCGACTGGACTGGCCCCGGCATCGCGAACCCCGAATGGTGAACGCGCGTGATCGCCTTTCAACCCACCGGTGATTGCCGGTTCGAGTGGGAGCTCAGCCGACCTGTTGTTTCTCCAAGGTTGCCGCGCCGAGCTCACGGGCCAGGTCTTCGACGACCTGCGCGGTGCGGTCCAGCCAGCGGATGCTGCGGTGCAGGGAAGTGGGGCCGTCGGTCAGCGATTCGGCGATGTCGTGCAGCGCGTCGGCCGTGCGGTGCGCCGAGGCCATCGCAGCTTCGAAGCTGACCTGGGCCTCGTCGCTCATCGACTCCACCGCGTCGGCCAGCGCCCAAAGCAGTTCGGAAAGCCTGTTGCGCGTGTCGTCGTCGACCATGTCCACAGTGGTCGACAGGGCCACCGCCAGGTTGCGCACGTAGTATGCGCAGCCGCTTAGCATCGCCACCGACCGCTGGACCTGGCTTCGCCGAGAGCGCAGCCGGTAGCTGGTCAGCGGCTTCGCGCTGTTGTTCACCCGTTGCAGCCCGTCGTCGAGCTCCCGCATCGACTCCTGCAGCCCGTTGGCCGTGCCCTGCTCGCTGATCTCGGTGCCCGTGCCGCGCAAGAAGTCGCGCAGCGACAGCAGGAAGTTTTGGATGTTGTCGCGGACCAGGGAGCGGGTGCGGGTGGGCAGCACGAACACCGCCGCCAGCACACCCGCCGCCGCGCCGACCGCGGTCTCCCACAGGCGCGCCTCCAGGACGGCCACGTTGAAGGTGCCGAGCATCCCGTAGAGCGCGCCGAGCAAGATGGTGATGAAGAACGTCATCAGCGCGTAGGAGTAGCCGGCGAAGTAGAAGCCGAGGAACACGCAGACCAGGATCATCGCGATCTCGGCCAGGGTGTTGCCGGTGATCTGCGCGGCGACCAGGATGCCCGCCACCACCCCGAGCATGGTGCCTGCGGTGCGCTGCCACGCCCGGACCAGCAGCTCGCCGCGGCTGTTGGTGCTGATGAAAACGACGAACGCGGTGATCACCGCCCAGTACCACCGGTTCGGGGAGACGAGCTGGCCGAACATGATCGCCAGCGCCGTCGCGCAGGTCACCTGGATCGCCATCCGCAGCTCCGGCCGCTGCAGCCCGGTTTCGCCTTCGTCGTCGGACGGTTCCGGTTCCTCGGCCGATGCCGGTGCTTCCTCGACCTGGCGCTCCCCGCCGAGCTCGCCGGTCGCGTCGGCCAGTTCCGCGAGCCCGGCGCCGAGCCGCCGAACCGCCATCGCGACTTCCACCGAAGCCTGCTGCTCGATGCGCTCGGCGACCAGCCGGGTGGCATCCCGGATCTCCTCCGGCTCGCTGCGCAGCACCGCAAGCAGCACGCCGATCGCGTGCGGCACGATGTCGCCGCCGCTGGGGTGGTCGACCAGCCGCATCAGCGGGGTGAGCAGGTTCTCGGCCGCGAGCTCGACGTCCAGGATGCGCTGCCGCAGCAGTTCGCGGCCCGCGTCGTCGAGGGTGTCGAGCTGGCCGACGGTGTTCTCCAGCATCAGCGAGGTCTCGTTGAGCCGGACCGAGCGGTTGTGCAGTTCGCGACGGCGCTTCGTCGAATCCGGGTGCTCGGCGACGTCACGCACCGCGTGCAGCAGGCCGTGCACCTGCGCGAGCAGCGTGCGGCGGCCGCGTTCGAGCACGCCTTCGGGATCGTCGCGCAGCACCACGAACCGCATCACGAACGCGGACAGCGCCCCGGCGACTGCAGCCGTGATCAGCGCGGGCAGCTGCGGCAGCTGCGGGCTCAGGAACATCGCGAAGAAGTAGCCCATGAAGGCGACCATGCCCAGCGGGAAGAACCGTGGGCCGAACCGCCGGATGTAAGTGGCCGCGAAGATCACCATTAGGAACAGCAGGCTGTGCGGCAGCGGCCACGGTGCGGTGACGATCGACAGCAGCAGCGCGGACGCCGCGGGCAGCGGCATCAGCAGGTTGGTGATCTGCTGCTGCCGCCGGTCCCGGTCGTTGACGCCGAGCGAGGAATTGATCGCCACCACCGCGCCGATCATCGCCAGCGGCGCCGGCTGCCCCCACCAGGCGAGCAGGGGCAGCATGATCGCGATCGCGAGCGCTACCGACAACGTCACCCGAGCCGAGGTGCGCAGTCGGCGTAGGGACGGGTCGGAAGCAAGGAAGCGGTTCCACCACTCACTCCACATGCGCCGCACCGCTCCTTAGTCGTCTGGCGAACTCAATTCTGCACGGCGGTACGAGTAGCGGAACCTCGGACGCCGCATGGACGCCGGGAAGTCCGAGCGGCCGTGCTCGCAGGACGACCTCTGGAGAACCCGCGGCGGTGGGAGCTGGAGCGCCGCTTCGAAGGCACCGTCCCGGGCCCTCAGCCGCCGCGGTGGCGACGGACGCTCTCCTCGACCAGGTCGAGCACTGAGCCGAGGTGCGCGGCGGGCAGGCCCATCGCCAGGTGCGACAGGAGACCTTCCAGCACCAGTTCCAGGTAGGCGGTCAGCACGTCCACGTCGACGTCGTCGCGGAGGTTCCCGGCCTCGCGCTGCCACTGCAGGCGGGCACGGGTGGCCGCGGTCAACTGCTCGGAGCGCTGCGCCCAGCGCGCCCGGAACTCCTCGTCGGTGCGCAACCGGCGGGACACCTCCAGGCGGGCGCCGAGCCAGTCCACGCCGGGGGCGTCACCGCCGTCGGCGGGATCGTCAAGCAGGTTGCGCATCACCTGTACCAACCCCTGCTCGGCGACGACGTCGGCCATCCGGGTCGCGTCGTCCTCGGCCAGCGCGAGGAACAGCGATTCCTTGTCCTTAAAGTGGTGGAAGATCGCGCCGCGGGACAGGCCGGTCGCTTCTTCTAGCCGTCGCACGGTGGCGCCTTCGTAGCCGAAGCGCGCGAAGCACGACCGGGAGCCGTCGAGGATCTGACGGCGCCGGGCGTCGAGGTGGTCCTGGCTGACCCGAGGCATGTTCTGATCGTCCCAGGTCCAGCCGCCACATTGCAATCCGTACGTACGTTTTGCTGCGCTTTCCCACCCCCTGGTGGGAACTCCCGAGTCATGTGGTCGCCGCAGCCAGCGGAGTCGGTACTCGTGCACCGCGTCGCGATGCGGGAAGGTCGCGATTCGGGAAAAGTGGGTGGGAAACGACATTCCTCGTTCTTGTAGCAGTTCTCGGGATCAAGAACAAGGGTCGCGGACGTCAGGGGGGAGCGGTAGCGTCGGTAACCGGCCAATTACAGGCGGTGATCATATTGCCCGTTTCGACCGATCCTGCAGCCGCTGACTTCCCGGCCTCCCAGGTCCGCACCCGGGCCGAGGCGGAGGCCTACGTGGCGTCGGTGTGCTTCAAGCACGGCCCACCGCGGCTGCTCGGTGTCGAACTCGAATGGACCGTGCACCACTCCGACGACCCGACCCGAACACTCGACCCGGCGACGCTGATCGCCGCACTCGGCCCGCACGCCCCGCACTCCCTGGTCCCGGACAGCCCGCAGCGGAAGTTGCCCAACGGCTCCGCGCTTACCGTCGAACCCGGTGGCCAGGTCGAGGTCTCCAGCCTTCCCGCCACGTCGATGCGCTCGCTGTTCGAGGTCGTCGCAGCCGACGCCGAGTACGTCGAGCGCCGGTTTCGCGCCGCCGGGCTGGTGCTCGGCGACCAGGGCACCGACCCGTGGCGGTACCCGAACCGGGTCCTGCAAGTCCCGCGCTACGCCGCGATGGAAACCGCATTCGACCGCATCGGCCTGGACGGCCGGTTGATGATGTGCAGCACCGCTGGGGTGCAGGTCTGCCTCGACGCCGGCGAACCGGACCGGGTGGCCGCTCGCTGGGCTGCGCTGCACGCGCTGGGGCCGGTGATGATGGCGATGTTCGCGAACTCGCCGATGCTGTTCGGCGAACGCACCGGC
Organism: Saccharopolyspora sp. NPDC000995; assembly: GCF_053599315.1. Classification (NCBI taxonomy): domain Bacteria; kingdom Bacillati; phylum Actinomycetota; class Actinomycetes; order Pseudonocardiales; family Pseudonocardiaceae; genus Saccharopolyspora; species Saccharopolyspora sp. NPDC000995. The sequence continues at coordinate 6,454 of NZ_JBSFLZ010000014.1, read as the reverse complement.
TGGGTGTCCACCCGCACCCGCGCGCTGCTGCGCACCGATCCGCCTCGCACCCGGCCCGGCCCGATCACAGTCGACCCGGCCGCCGGTTGGGCCAAGCGGGTGCTCGACACCGCTATCGTGTGCCTGCGCCGCGACAACGACGACTGGACGGCGCCCAGCGGCATCAGCTTCGCCGAGTGGATCCACGGCGCGCTGCCGGATCCGCCCACCCGCGACGATCTCGACTACCACCTGTCCACGGTGTTCCCACCGGTGCGGCCGCGCGGCTACTTCGAGGTCCGCTACCTCGACGCGCAGCCCGGCCAGGACTGGATGCTGCCCACCGGGGCGCTGATCGCGCTGTTCCGCGAGGAATCCACGGTGGACAAGGTGCTCTCGATGGCGTCACCGGCGGTCGGCCGCTGGGTGCATGCCGCACGGCACGGTCTGCGGGACCGGGCGTTGGCGCGCACCGCCCGCGATGTCTTCGAGCTGGCGTGCCGGCACTTGGAGGTTCCGGACAGCCCGCCGGGACTGCCCGACCGGCTGGCAGATTTCGTGGCGAAGCGGCTCGCCGCGGCCGACGAACGCTGAAGAACCGGAGGTAACCGGTGGGAAGCACGCAAGCTCTGGCCGATCTTGGGATATCGAACTTGCGCTCGCACGTGGCCGCCGAACTGGCGCGCACCCGTCAACGCAGCGCGGTGCTGACCGACGCCGTCGACGACGAGGACCTCGTCAAACAGCATTCGACGTTGATGTCGCCGCTGGTCTGGGACCTGGCGCACATCGGCAGCCAGGAGGAGTTGTGGCTGGTGCGCGATGTCGGCGGCGCACCGGCGATCCGCCCGGACATCGACGATCTCTACGACGCCTTCCAGCACCGCCGCTCCGACCGCCCGCAGCTGCCGCTGCTGGGGCCGGCCGAGGCGCGCGACTATGCCGGGACGGTGCGCACGAAGGTCTTCGATCTGATCGACCGAGTTCCGCTCGAGGGGCGGCCACTGGTCGAGCATGCCTTCGCATTCGGCATGATCGTGCAGCACGAGCAGCAGCACGATGAAACGATGCTGGCCACCCACCAGTTGCGGGACGGGCCGCCTGCCCTCACCGCGGACCCGCCGCCGCCCGGTGCGGCAGCGCTCCCGGCCGAAGTGTTCGTGCCCGGCGGGCCGTTCACGATGGGCACTTCGGCGGAACCCTGGGCACTGGACAACGAGCGACCGGCGCACCAAGTGCACGTCGACGACTTCTACCTCGACAGCACGCCGGTCACCAACGGCGCGTACTTGGCTTTCATCGACGCCGGTGGTTACGACGATCCGCGCTGGTGGAGCGACGCGGGCTGGGCGTACCGGCAGCGCGCCGACCTGCGGGCGCCGCGGTTCTGGCACCTCGACGGTGACCGGTGGCTGCGGCGCAGGTTCGGCCATGTCGAACCGGTACCGCCGGACGAGCCGGTGGTGCACGTCAGCTACCACGAGGCCGGGGCGTACGCGGCATGGGCGGGCAAGCGGCTGCCCACCGAAGCCGAGTGGGAGAAGGCCGCGCGGTTCGATCCCGCCAGTGGCCGATCCCGCCGGTACCCGTGGGGCGATGACGATCCGGGGCCCGAACACGCCAACCTGGGCCAACGGCATCTGCAACCGGCACCCGCCGGGGCGTACCCGGACGGGGCCGCACCGTGCGGCGCGCGGCAGCTCATCGGCGACGTGTGGGAATGGACGGCGACGGATTTCCTGCCTTATCCTGGCTTTTCGGCATTCCCGTACCGCGAGTACTCCGAGGTGTTCTTCGGGTCCGACTACAAGGTACTGCGCGGCGGTTCCTTCGGCACCGACGCCGCCGCCTGCCGCGGCACCTTCCGGAACTGGGACTACCCGATCCGGCGGCAGATCTTCGCCGGATTCCGATGCGCCCGGACACCACGACGCGGGGAGCGCGGCTGACCGATGTGCCGACACCTGGGGTATCTGGGGCCAGCCGTGTCGCTGGCGGAACTGCTGCTCGAACCGGCCCATTCGCTGCTGGAGCAGGCGTGGGCGCCCGAGGACATGCGCGGCGGCGGCACGATCAACGCCGACGGCTTCGGCGTCGGCTGGTACCGGCCGGACGGCACCACCGCCCGCTACCGCGCCGCGATTCCGATGTGGACGGACAAACCCTTCCGGCAGGTCGCCGCGGACGTGCGCAGCGGCGCGGTTGTCGCGGCGGTCCGCTCGGCGACCGTCGGGATGCCGGTGGTGCCTGGCGCGTGCGCCCCGTTCACCGACGACACCTGGCTGTTCAGCCACAACGGCCGGGTCACCGGCTGGCCCGATTCGCTGGCGAAACTGGCCGCCCGACTGGAAGTCGTGGACCTGCTGACCATTGAGGCGTCGACCGACTCGGCACTGTTGTGGGCGTTGCTGCGGCAACGGTTGGTCGAGACGGCGGAGCCAGACCAGGCGGTGCAGGAGCTCGTCAGCGAGGTCCTCGCCACCGCGCCGGATTCGCGGCTGAACCTGCTGCTCTCCGACGGTACCCGGCTCATCGCTACCACCTGGACGCATTCTTTGTGGGTACGTCGCACCGAGACGGCGGTGGCGGTGGCCTCTGAGCCGTTCGGCGCGGACACCGGCTGGGCGGAGGTCCCGGACCGGTGCCTGCTCGTCGCGGACACCGAGAACGTGCAGGTGTCGTCGTTGTCGGAAGGGGAGCGATGAGCGAGCCGGAACTGGTCGTCCGATTCACCGAGGAAGACGCGGCCTGGGAGCTGCGCACCGAGGTCCGCGCGGGCTTGACCGACAGCCCGAAGTGGTTGTCGCCCAAGTGGTTCTACGACGCGGTCGGCAGCGACCTCTTCGAACAGATCACGGTCTTGCCGGAGTACTACCAGACCCGGGCCGAGCAGCAGATCATGCAGCAGCGAGCATTGGAGGTCGCCGAGATCACCGGCGCGGCCACCCTGGTCGAGCTCGGGTCCGGTTCGTCGGAGAAGACCCGGCTGCTGCTGGACGCGTTGCGCAAGAACGAAACCCTGGAGCGATTCGTGCCGCTGGACGTATCGGTCTCCGCGCTGCGCGCCGCGGTGGAGTCCATCGCGCTGGACTACCCGGAAATTCAAGTGCGCGGCGTCGTCGACGACTTCACCAACGGTCTCTCCGCGTTGAACGCGGGCGCCGGGCGGCTGGTCGCGTTCCTCGGCGGCACGATCGGGAATCTGCTTCCCGCCGAGCGCGGCCAGTTCTTCGCGGCCGTGCGCGCGGCGCTGCGGCCGGGGGAGTGGCTGCTGTTGGGCACCGACCTGGTGAAGGACCCCGATCGGCTGGTCCGCGCCTACGACGACGCGCGGGGCGTGACCGCGGAGTTCAATCGCAACGTGCTGCGGGTCCTCAACCGGGAACTCGGCGCCGATTTCGAGCCTGAGAACTTCCGGCACGTGGCGTTGTGGAACGCCGAGCAGGAGTGGATCGAGATGCGGCTGCGGGCGCAGCGGCCGATGCGGGTCGGGCTGCCGGAACTGGGGTTGACGGCGGATTTCGCCGAGGGCGAGGAGATCCACACCGAGGTTTCGGCGAAGTTCCGGCACGAGCGCGTCCGCGACGAGCTCGCGGTGGCAGGCTTCGAGCTGCACCGCTGGTGGCTGGACGACGCGGCGGACTTCGCGCTCTCCCTAGCCGCGGCGCGGTAGGGCCGATCGGTGAATCCGCCACTTTGATCACCCCACCGGCGGGTGAGCGCAGTGGCGCGGGCTGCCGGGCGCACGACTATTGCGGCGTAGGGAACCGAGGGGCCGTTGCGCGAATCAAGTGATCGCGGAAGAAAGCAAATGACGTTGGGCTCTTCTTCGCGGTGATCTCGCCGGAGGCCGACCGCGCACCGACAGCCACTGGGGGGAGGTGCCGTCGGTACGCGGCCAGCGGCCTCAGGCTACACCCGCCTCCACGGCACCTTTCTCGGGATGAGCGTGGTGGCGGCGAGTGCATTGGTTGGTGCGGTTGCTTCACAACGCCTGCGTGCGGCTCGGGCTTGGCGAACTCGCTTCGGAAGCTGGGAAACCGGCTGTCGCGCCGGATTCGAGGTAGGTACACCAGGGCGGCAAGCCCGGCCAGCAGTGCGCCGACCGCGGCGACAAGGACGCCCAGTTGCAGCCCTTCGACGAGCTGATCGCCACCGCTGATGGACTGCCTCAACGGCGAACTCGATCTCCACCTTCGGCGGCAACCCGATCTCCACCGTCGGCGCCGCGGCGGCCTTGGCCTACCTGCTCGACCATGACCTGCAGGGCAACGCCGCCAAGCGCGGCACCCTCCTGCTGGAGGGCTTGCGGGGCCACGCAGAGCAGTGCCCGCTTATCGGTGACGTGCGGGGCAAGGGCCTGATGGTCGGCGTCGAGCTCGTCGAGCCGGGCACTCGCACACCCGCTGCCGCGTCGGCCACGCGGGTGGTGGAACTGGCGAAGCAGCGCGGAATGTTGGTAGGCAAGGGCGGGCTGCACGGGAACGTCCTGGCGCCTGGCGCCTCCGATGACGCTGACCGAGGCGGAAGCGGCGCAGGCGTTGCAGATCCTCACCGAAACCACCTCGCTGGCCGAGCAGGAGCTCCGCCGATGACGGAACTGATCAGGCACTGGATCGAGGGCAAGTTCGACGTCGCGATCCCGCAGCGCACCGGCGAGGTGTTCGACCCCGCCACCGGGTAGGTGGCCAAGCGGGTCGCGTTCGCCGCAGAGTCCGATGTGGACAACGCGGTGGCGAGCGCCGCCGAGGCGCTCAAGACCTGGCGGCACACGCGCCCTGGACGAACCGGCGCTGCCGGACGCCGACCTCGACCTGGCCGCCGACGCCGCGGTGTCCGCCGGGTTCGGCTCGGCGGGGGAACGGTGCATGGCGATCTCCGAGGTCGTCGCCGTCGATCCGGTCGGCGACTTCTACCGCGGCGACGGCCCGCGCTCGGTACCTGCTCTCGAATACCCAGGTCCACCGCGTGCAGGCCGGTACCGAGCTCGACAACACCGCCGAGCAGCGCGCCCTGGAGAAGACCGGGTTCACCCGCGAATGGGTGCTGCGCGGGTACGCCTTCCGGGGCGGCCGGTGGCGGGATTGAGTGCTCTACAGCATCCTGCGCGCCGAAATCGATCTGGACGGGCGATCGCGCAGCGCTGGGATCGCCGATAACAGGCTCTGGGTTGGCCAAGAGCGAGGTCCTCGGGGCAGAACCGGAGGTCATCTCCTACGCTCGCGGGCATGCCCGCACTCAGTCCTCGGTCCGTCCTGGACGGCCGCAGCTCCAACCGCGCGCCGATACCGCTGATCATCGGCCTGGTGGTGTCCGGTTTCTGCCTGCTGCTGGCGCTCACCTTCTACCTGCTGCAAGGCGGGCCGGTGAACGTCGTGATCGGCACCGCACTGGCGCTGCCGACCGCGGTCGTGCTCATCGCGCTGATCTTGCTCATCGACCGGTTGGAGCCGGAGCCGCAGCTCAACCTGTGGCTGGCCTTCGGCTGGGGTGCCGGGGTCGCCATCATCGGCGCGCTGATCGTGAACACCGGCAGCGAGCTCCTGATGGCTCCGGCGCTGGGTGCCGAGGTCGCCTCGGTGATCACGGTGTCGGTCGTGGCGCCGGTGGTCGAGGAGAGCTTCAAGGGTGCGCTGCTGCTGTACTTGCTGTGGGTGCGGCGGCACGAGATCGACGGGCCGACCGACGGCATCGTGTACGCCGGGATGTGCGGGCTGGGCTTCGCATTGGTCGAGAACGTCCTCTACTACATGCAGGGATTGGGCGCGGAGACCGGGGAGATCTGGGGGACGGTGCTGATCCGCGGCGTGATTGCGCCGCTCGGGCATCCGCTTTACACCGCGATGACCGGGCTCGGCGTCGCCTACGCCGCGACTCACCGCGGCCCAGGCCGGTTCTTCGCGGTGGTCGGCGGTTGGTGCGGCGCGGTCTTCCTGCACGCGTTGTGGAACGGCAGCCTTACGTTCGCCGGTTTCCTGGGCATGGTGGTGGCGTACCTGGTTGATTTCCTGGTGCTGGTCGCGTTGGTCGTGGTCGTCGTGCTGGACCGCAAGCGGCTGGTGCACCTGATCCGCAAGTACCTGCCCGCCTACATTCCGAGCGGATTGGTGCAGCCCAGCGACGTGCAGATGCTCGGCAGCCTTTCCGGACGGCGGAAAGCCCGGCACTGGGCGCGCGCGCAGGCGGGCGCGACCGGGGCGCGGGCGATGGGTGACTACCAGTTGGCGGCAACCGAACTGGCACTCTTGCACGCGCACGCGGAGAAGGAGACGGTCCCGCCGGACAAGTTCTTCGCCAGGCGGGAGGCCATCTTGGGGTTGATGCGGACTGCGCGGGACGCGTTCTTCCGGCGGATGCCGCAGGCGCCCCCGCCGCCGTGGTGACGCTGTGGCCGGCCGCTGCTGACTACGCGACGGGAGTTTCGTGATGATCCACGCTACCGAACCGACGTCAGTGAGCCGGACAGTGCTGGCCG
>NZ_JBSFLZ010000013.1:0-84267 GCF_053599315.1 Saccharopolyspora sp. NPDC000995 | reverse complement strand
ATATTCCTGGAATCGGTCATCGCGTTGACCGAGGCGGGCTGGCGGGTGGTGGTCGCGCTGCCGGAGCGGGGGCCGCGGCTTTGGGGACCGGGCCCGGTCCTCGGCGTTGCGTCTGGTCACCAACGTCGCCGAAGATGGGCCGGGGCGCCCCGATTCCGATCCGGCCGGGCGCAGACGGCCGGCTCGGAGCTGGTGGGTGCGGATGTTTCCCAGGATTGCCGCCGCAGCGGCTCGGCGCAGCGTCAGTCGGGCGACTTCGATGGTTCGAAGGACAAGATGCCGGTCGTCGGCCAGGCTTCCCGCTTGTCGACGCCGGTGGACACCGGTCCGGACGGACTCGGGTCGGCCGGCAGGATCACCAGCAGGCCGCGCAGCCCGCCGCCGCAGGAGGTCGATCCTGCGGACAGCGTGGTGGCCGGTGCGGGGGACGCCGGAGGTTCCGGTGCCGGTTCGGCCGGCGGGGTGACGCGCGATGGGGCTGACGCGTCCGGGCCCCGCGGCTTCGGGATGATCCGAACGGTCGTATCGGGGACCGGGGACTGGGACTGCTTCGGCTGCGGCGCGGCCTGGTCGTCGCTGGTCGACGCGGCGGTGCGCTGCTGGACCGGCAGCGGGGGTGGTGGCGGCACCAGGGGGGCATTGTCGGTTTCGTCGGCGACCGCGGCGGTCTGATCGGGGTCGGCTTTCGGCTTTGCCGGGGCCTCGATGGGGGGCGGTTCGATCTCGGGTTTCTCGACCACGGCCCGCGCCACCGGGTCGAGTTCGGGCCACGCGGCGACGGGCCACGCGGGGGCGGGGTTCGTCACCGGGTCGAGGACGATTTGCTCCACCTCGACCCGGAGGTGGTCGTTCTCGGGCAGTTCGACGGCATCGGCCACTGCTGCCGCACCGAGCCATCCGACGATGCTCAGGCCGCCGATGAACGCGGCTCGTACCGCGAGCGCGCTGAGCCGCGACCAGGGACCGCGCTGCGCGCAGGTTCCCGTCACGGTTACCACCGCCTGTCGGTCGGGTCCGCGCGGCAGGGCGCGGCGTCGGCGTCGGGTGCGCCGGGGGGTGATCGGCGCGGTATGGGCATTCAACCACCTGCGGTGGCAGTTTCGGGCCACCGACAGCGACGAGATCGGTGGTAGATCTTGCATTCTCCACGCGTTCGGGCTAGTGGGAAAGATCTCACGCGCCGTCGGACGGGTGAGCCGGCTACCGACAGCGGCGTGTCCGCTGTGGACGGACGGGCGGCCCGGCACAGTGTCCGCTGTGGATCAAGAAGCTGATATTCGGCTCAGCGTAGGCGAACTCCAGCAGGTGTGGGCTGCCTACGGGCATGATCTGCTGCTGCACGATCCAGGTGGGAGCGGCGAATGCCTGGTTCGGCGGGGCGAGCTGATCGCGCCGGCGAGCGTCCTGGATCCGGTGCTCGACCGGTACCGCCGTTGGGTCGATGACGTGCAGCACGACGACGAGTTGCTGATGGCCAGGGTTCGGTTGCGCGGCGTGGAGCGGGACCGGTGCGTCGACCTCGCCCGGGAGGCCAGCGTCGCCGTCAACCACGTGCACTTCGGTTGTCCGGTCATGTTCGGCACGCCGGTGCTGTTCGGGAGCGGGGCGGATGCGCTGCCCGGGCCGGTGATCCCGCAACCGCCGGTGCGGCAGTGGGATCCGCCGGTCGTGGTCGGCGTACTCGACACGGGGTTCGATCCGCATCCGTGGTTCCGGGATCGGCCCTGGTTCGAGGCCGTGCCGGAGGAATTGGACGCCGACGGCGACGCCGGTCAGGACCGCCAGGCAGGGCACGGCACTTTCGTCAGCGGCGTGGTGCTTCAACATGCGCCGGGCGTGGTGATCCGGGCGCGCCGGGTGCTGTCTTCGCTTGGGTTCACCGACGACTACACCGTTGCGGCAGGCCTGCGTTCGTTGCTGCGTTCGGCCGAGGCCCGCGGTGAACGCATCGGTGTCGTCGTGCTGACGGCCGGATGTCACACCGCGGATGATGAGTGCCCTCCGATCTTGCGCGGCGAACTGCGCAACTGGCGTGGCACCGTCGTGGTTGCGGCGGCCGGGAATCACGCGCAGACCAGGCCTTTCTGGCCTGCCGCGCTGCCGTCGGTGATCGCGGTGGCGGCGACCGGTGACGACGGCGCGGTCGCCGGGTTCTCAAATACCGGGACTTGGGTCGATGCCGCCGCGCCCGGGGTGGACGTGACGAGCAGCTTCGTGCGGCTGGCCCCCGGCGGCGGGCGTCGGTTCGGCTATGCGCGTTGGAGCGGAACGTCCTTCGCCGCGCCGCAGGTGGCCGCCGCCGCTGCGAATGCCTTGCGCGAGGGCCGCGATCCGAACGAGGCGCGCGATCTTGCCCGTCGGCATTACCCGTTCGAGCGGTAATTGGCGCGAAGTGAATCTGTGGGCACCCCTCGTTCCTCTTATTACGCGGGAGGACGAAGATCGCGAACGGTGAGAGGTGCTTGGTCGTGCACGAGATCGGGGAGGACGGGACGTCCGCGGTGCTGCTTCGCCGCGCGGCGGCCGGTGATCAGCGGGCGTGGCAGGAGTTGGTGGATCGCAACGCGCCGGTGGTCTGGGGCGTGTCGCGGGCGTTCACCGCGAACACCGCGGACGCCGAGGACATCTACCAGGCAACCTGGTTGCTGCTGGCGGAGAACCTGGGGCGGCTGCGCGAACCGGAGTCGTTGTCCGGGTGGTTGGTGACCACGGCGCGGCGGGAGTCGATGCGATTGCGCCGGGCGCGGCAACGGGAATCGCCGGTCGGGCTGGATTCCGGCGACCTCGGGCCGCCGGACTACGCCGAGGATCCGGAGCACAAGGTGCTGCGGGCGATGACGAATTCGCGGCTGGCGCAGTCCTTCGCCCAGTTGCCGCAGCGCTGCCAGCAGTTGCTGCGGGTGCTGGCGGTCGCGCCGGAGGCGACTTATGCGCAGGTCAGCCAGGCCCTGGGGATGCCGCGCGGGACGATCGGGCCGAAGAAGAGCCGCTGCCTGGCGGAGTTGCGGCGACGCATGCTGGCCGCCGAGGTGCCGGAGGAGGTGGCGGGATGAACCAGCGGATTCCTGTGGAGCTGCGGGGGTTGCGTGACCTGTTCCGGTCCTGCGACCCCATTCCTGAGCAGGCACTCGCGGGCGCGTACGCGGCCATGGCCCAGCGCTCGCCGATCGAGGACCCGGTGGTGTTGAAGCTCGTCGGCGACTCGGCGGAGTCGCTGGCCAGGGTCCGGTCCGGACAGCCGGAGCCGAGGGTGCTGACCTTCGCGATGCCCGGACGGGTGTTGGAGGTCGACCTGGTCCCGACCGTGGGCGGCCTGTACCGGGCGTCCGGGATGGTGCTCAACCGGGCGGGTCAGGCGCCGCCGGTCGGCGAGGTCGTGCTTCGCCATCCCGCCGGGGAATGCGCGGGTCCCCTGGACGAGTACGGCGCTTTCCGGGTGGCCGATGTGCCTCGCGGTCCGCTCAGCGTGGTGTTCAGACCAGTTCGGTCGGCGCCCGCCGTTGCCGATTGGTTGGTCTGTTGAGCGCCGGGACGGCGGCGGCACCGCCGGATGCGATCACCGCGGCGCTGTGGTGGCGGGACAACGCCGACGCAGCTCCGGAGACGGCCATGCGCAAGGCAGAGCAACTGCTGTCGGACACCGGCGACGCCGAACTCCGGGTGCTTGCCCGGCACATCGCGGCGCTGGCAGCGGTGGAGCGCGGCCGGGTCCAGCAGGCGCGGCGGCATGCCCGCCTCGGGCTGGCCGCAGCGAACCGCATCGGGAAACCGGAGCGGGCCGCGCAGTTGGGGCTGACGCTCGCGTGGATCGAGTTGGAGCGAGGCGCGACGGGTGAGAGCTGGGCGCACCTGGTGGCTGCCGAGCCGCGGCTGCCCGCGGCGGACCAGGCTCGGGCGGCTTGTCTGCGCGGACTCCTGCACTGCCAGGGCGGTCAGCACCGTGAGGCCCGAGTGGAACTGACCCGTGCATTGCGGAGCCTGTCGGCGGATGACGATCGGCGCTGGATGGCTAACGCCTTGCTGGGGCGAGGGCTGGCGAACCTGTACACGAACAGGTTGACCGCTGCGGAGGCGGATCTGGCCGCCGCAGAGGAGGATTTCGCCTCGGACGGCCGATCCGCACGGGCGGCGGCATGTCGGCACAACCGCGGTTGCGTCGCGTTCCGGGCCGGTGATCTGCCGCGTGCGCTGCGGCTGTTCGAGGAGGCGGTTGCCGGCGGGCTGGACGTCAAGTCGAACCCGGAAGCGCTGGTGGACCGGGCGGAGGCGCTGGCGGCGGCCGGGTTGATCGGCGAGGCGCGGGCGACGATGGAGCAGGCGGCCGACCAACTGGTCGCCTGCGGCCGAGCCGGTCAGCTCGCCGAAACTAGGTTGGCGCTGGCCGGTTGTGCGCTCCGGGCCGGCGACGTGGTCGCCGCTGCGGAGGCCGCCGGTAGCGCACGACAGCTGTTCCGCGCGCAGCGACGGCCAGCATGGGCGGCGTTGGCGACGGCCATCGGATGGCAGGCGAAGCTGCGCGGCGGGCAGTGCTCGCGTTACGCGCTCGGAGCAGCGCGTCGAGCGGCTGCCGCATGCGAAGAGTTCGGGTGGATCGGGCCGGCGGCAGAGTTGCGGCTCACGGCTGGTCGGTGCGCTGCACAAGCCGGGATGCGCACGTTGTCCCGCAGGCTCCTCGCTTTGTGCGTTCCGCTGCACGACGAGGTTGCGGCGCCTCCGCCGCACCGTGCGTTGGGGTGGTTGGCCGCAGCCTTGCTGGCGGATCAGGATGGGGATCCGGGTCGGGTGTTCGAGGCGTGCAGGGGCGGGTTGCAGGCCATGGACGGCCAGGCAGCTGGCATGGCGGCCTTCGAACTGCGCGTGCATGCGCTCGGCTTGGCGGGCGAACTGGGTGACACCGCGATTGGTGCCGCACTGCGAATCGGCGACCCGCGGTTGGTGCTGCGCTGGACGGAGCGGTCGCGGTGCAGCGCGCTACACCGTCGGGTGCTGCAGCCACCGGCGGATCCGAGGCTGAACTCGGCATTGGTGCGGCTGCGCGCCGCGGTGCTGGAAGCGCAGGGCAGCCGTGATCCGAAGCGGGCGTTGGGGACGATCGCCGAGCTGGAAGAGCAGGTGCGCCACCGCGCGATGCTGGTGGGAGGCCGCACCAGCGGGCTGCGAGTGCCGGGTGGCGTCGACGACGTCATCGCGGAGCTCGGCGATTCCGTGCTGCTCAGCCTCTTCGCCCGCGGCGACAGGCTGTTCGCTATATCCATTGTGGATGGTGATGTTCGGCTGCACGTCCTGGGCCCGGTGGCGAACGCGGAGGCCCACACAGCTCGTCTTCGGCACCTGCTCGCGCGGCAGGCGATGGGCGTCGCACGGCACGCAGCGCCGATCTTCGAGACGGGTGTCCGCCGCGCGGCCGAGGAGTTGCAGGCGCAGCTTTTCGCGCCGGTGCTATCAGCGCTCGAACGAGGCCGGTCGCTCGTCGTGATCCCGACGGGGTGCCTGCACGTGCTGCCGTGGGCGGCGTTGCCCGCGTGCCATGGGCGCAGCGTGACCGTGAGCCCGTCGCTGCGGTGCTGGCTGCGTGGTGCATCGGATGCCCGGTCCGTGGCTCGGGTCGGTGCGCCGGTGTGGGTGGCCGGCCCCGGCCTGGACCACGCCGAACGGGAGGCCCAAGGGCTGCACGCGGTCGCAGGCGGGCGGCTGCTGGTCGGCGCCGACGCCACCTCGAAGCGAGTGCTATCCACTGTGGACGGGGCGGGAGTCGTGCACATCGCCGCGCACGGCCGGTTCCGGGATGACCAACCGCTGCTGTCCTGCCTCGACCTCGCTGACGGTCCGCTGTACGCCTACGACCTGGACCGGCTGCACCGCGGCCCGACGACGGTCGTGCTCTCGGCCTGCGACGTGGGTCGGTCGGCGGTCAGCCGAGGCGATCAGCTCAGCGGCCTGGCGACCACCTTCCTCGGGCGCGGCACCGCGACGGTGATCGCCAGCGTGGTGCCGGTCCCGGACGAGCGCACGGCCAGCGTGATGGTGTCGCTGCACCTAGCACTCCGCGAGGGCCGCCCAGCGGCTGCGGCGCTGGCCGAGGCTCAAGCGGAACACGGCGAAGCCGGATTCGTCTGCCTCGGCTACGGAGGTGATCGATGACAGCAACGGGCCACCTGAACTGAGGCGCTCACCCGAACTCGCCTGAGCGAGGAAGCCGACTACCGAACTCGCCTGAGCGAGAAGCCTGCGACGCACCGCGAATCGGAGCTGCGTCCGGGCACCGTCGTAGGACGTCGGGCGAACTCCCCCCGCCGCGTGGCCACGGCCAGGAGAGCCGGGAGGTACTTCGGTCGCGTCAGCGGAGCTTGCGGAGGCGGCGGATAGCTTCGTCCAGGACCTCGTCGCGCTTGCAGAAGGCGAACCGCACCAGGTGCTTGGTGTCTTCCGGGTTGTCGCAGAAGACCTGCACCGGGATCGCGGCGAGCCCGATCCGCTCCGGCAGCGAACGGCAAAGTTCGGCGCCGTCTGAGAAGCCGAGTGGCCGGACGTCGGTGCAGATGAAGTAGGTGCCTTCGCTGACGAGCACGTCGAAGCCAGCCTCGGCCAAGCCCTCGGAGAGCCGGTCCCGCTTGCGCTGCAGGTCCTTGCGCAACCGCTCGACCCAGTCGAGCTCGTTGCGCAGGGCGTGCGCGACCGCAGGTTGGAACGGTGCGCCGCCGACGAAGGTCATGAACTGCTTCGCTGCGCGCACGGCGGCGACGAGCTCGGCCGGACCGCAGATCCAGCCGATCTTCCAGCCGGTGGCGCTGAAGCTCTTGCCGGCGCTGGAGACCGACAGCGTCCGCTCGGCCATGCCGGGCAGGGTGGCCAGCGGGTGGTGCTCGCGGCCATCGAAGATCAGGTGTTCGTAGACCTCGTCGGTGATGGCGATCACGTCGTTTTCGCGGCAAACCTCGGCGATCACGGCGAGTTCGGCATCGGTGAACACGGTGCCGGTTGGGTTGTGCGGCGAGTTCAGCACCAGGGCGCGGGTCTGCGGCCCGACGGCGGCGCGTAGCGCCTCGACGTCGAGCTCGAAGCGGTGGTCGGGGCCCTGCTGCAGCGAGACGGTCCGGCGCACCCCGCCGGCCATCGCGACGGCGACCGGGTAGGAGTCGTAGTACGGCTCGATGAGCACGATCTCGTCGCCGGGCTCAACCAGGGCGAGCATCGCGGCGGTCAGCGCCTCGGTCGCACCGACGGTGACCAGCACCTCGTGCTCGGGACGGTACTCGATGTCGTAGCGCGCCAGGCGGTGCTCGGAGATTGCGGCCCGCAGGTCCGGTTCACCGGCGCCCGGCGGGTACTGGTTGAGGCCGTTGGCGATCGCCTCCTGCGCGACGCGCAGCATGCCTTCGGGGCCATCGGTGTCCGGGAAGCCTTGACCGAGGTTGACCGCACCGGTCCGCCTGGCGAGCTCGGTGATCTCGGCGAAGATCGTGGACGTGAAGGGTCGCAACCGGCTGGTGAGGGCGGGACTACGCACGACTTTAGAGGGTAGTCGATTCATGGCTGTTTCCAGACCTCGATGGTCCCAGTGGAGGTAGCGGAACCTCACCGCCCGGGGCTTGTTGCGTGGACCGGGGCTTTCCTCGCTAGGCGACCTCTGAGAGGCCCTCTGAGAACCCGCTGACGGTGCGAGTTGCGAGGACGGGCCAAGCGCGGCCGTGCCGCTTGCGGCTGCCTCTGACGTGCAGCGTTGCGCCTCGCGGTGGCGGTCATGCGCGTCGTTGGAAGGGACTGCTGATCGCGTCCTCCCATCTGCGCATCGCTCGTCCCCGTGGCCGGTGCGAGGCGGTCGGGGCGGACGGTTTCCGGGATGCCCGGTTCGGGGCGGCTTCGGTGGTTTCCGGACGCTGCCACAATCGGTATGTGCAGCCGACAGCCGTTTCCGACAGTGACAAGCGCCGTGGTCTGCGGCGGATGAAGGCGGTGGCCGGCGGATTCTTGCTGGTCGCGACCCTGATCTACGTGATCGCCCGCTGGCAGGAGAACGCAGGCGCGGGTGCCTGGGTGGGGTACGTGCGGGCCGCCGCCGAGGCGGGCATGGTCGGCGCGCTGGCGGATTGGTTCGCGGTCACCGCGCTGTTCCGGCGGCCGCTGGGCCTGCCGATCCCGCACACCGCGATCATCCCAACTCGCAAGGACATGATCGGCCGCAGTCTCGGTGACTTCGTCGGCTCGAACTTCCTGGCCGAGCAGGTGGTGCGGGACAAGCTGCGCCGCGCGGAGGTCAGCCGCCGGCTCGGCGGCTGGCTCGACGACGCCGACCACGCGGAGCGGGTCACCTCGGAGCTGGCCACCGCGGTGCGCGGCGCCGTGCGGGTGCTGCGTGACGAGGACGTGCAGGCCGTGCTGGAACAGGCGGTCGTGCGCAAGGTCCTTTCGCAGCCCTGGGGGCCACCGCTGGGCCGGATCCTCTCGCAGGTCTTCGCCGACGGCTCGCACCACAAGCTCGTCGACCTGATCTGCGACCGGGCCTACGACTGGGTGCGGGACAACCACGAAACGGTGTTGCGGGTGGTCAGCCAGCGCGCGCCGTCGTGGTCGCCGAGGTTCTTCGACACCATCGTGGCCGACAAGATCTACGTCGAGGTGCTGTCGTTCGCGTGGGCGGTCAAGACTGACCCGGAGCACCCGATGCGCAAAGCCGTCGACCGGTTCCTGGTGGAGTTCGCGGCCGACCTGCAGCACGACCCAAAGACGATGGCCAAGGCCGAGCAAATCCAGCAGCAGGTGCTGGAGCACCCTGAGGTGCAGAACCTCGTCTCCTCGGCGTGGGGCACGGCGAAGAAGATGCTGCTGGACGCCGCGGAGGACCCGTCGAGCGAGCTCCGGGTTCGGGTGCGCGAAGGACTGCGCTCGCTCGGCCGCCGGTTGGTCGAGGAGCCGGAGCTGCAGTCCAAGGTCGACGGTTGGCTGGAGGGCGCCGTGGTCTACGTGGTGTCCAATTACCGCGACGAGTTGACCACGCTGATCACGGAGACAGTGGAGCGCTGGGACGCGCAGGAGACGTCCCGAAAGATCGAGCTCCAGGTCGGTCGGGACCTGCAGTTCATCCGCATCAACGGCACCGTTGTCGGAGCCCTCGCAGGCCTGCTGATCTACACCTTTTCCCAGCTGCTGCTCTGAGAACCGAACTCACCGGGAAACGGTCCGTTCGCCCCCGCGGTGAGCGAGCCGTCTTCGCTGTTCAGGCGATGGTATGGCGTTCCCGCCAGGAGCGGGCCTTCTCGCGGTTGCCGCACACACGCATCGAGCACCAGGTCCGGGAGCGGTTGCGGGAGCGGTCGTAGAACGCCCAGAGGCAGTCGTCGGCGGGGCAGATCTTGATCCGATCCCACCGCCCGGTGTGCACCAGGCGGGCCGCCGCCACGAGCACGCTGCCGATCGCATCGCCGCCGGTCAACGTCGGAATGCCGTTGTGCAACCGGACTTGCACGGGCCAGGCCGTTTCGAACACCGCATGCGGTCGGACGTCGCAGGACACCGCTGTGCGCATGGCGTCACGGATCTCGCGCGCCGCATCTACGCCGGGGGCTTTGCCGAGGTTCTGGTCGATGCACCACTGCTGCCACTGCCCGGGATCGTCGAGGATCTCGGTGCCCTTCTCCGCGTCGCAGGTGTTCAGGAAGGCCAGGACCAATGCGATGTCATGGTCGAAGTCGAGTCCGACGCCCTCCGGGTACGACGGGCGATCCACCTCCGGAGCGACAGCTCTGCTGTTCACGAACACCATCGTAAGCCAATAGGGGGTTGTGCCTGATTGATGTAACCAGCACAATCTTGTCACCGGTTAGTAACCGGTAAGTTTGTTTGATGGGTTAGGGATGTGGTGGTGAATCCGATTCAGATCGATCCGTTCGGGTACTTCGCGAGCAGTCGCGAGCTGACCGTGAGGGCTGTCCGGGCTACCGAGATCGACCGGGCGCTGCGCGAGGGGGCAGGCTTTGCCAGGAGCGGCTCGGGTCCGCCAACTGGTGGGGTCGGCGACGGAGGCGCTGCGGCCCGGCGATGCGGTGGACCCCGGTCCGGCCCCGCGCGGTTGCATCAACTGATCACGAGAGGGATGACGATGACGACGACCTTGCGATTGGCGGCCTTCGCGATCGACTGCCCGGACCCGCGGGCGCTAGCTGGTTTCTACGGGCGGTTGCTGGGTTGGGAGCTCGACCCCGACTCCGATGACGACTGGGTCGAGCTCGTGGACCCGGTCGGCGGCGCGCCACTGGCCTTCCAGCGCGACCCGGGCTACCGCCCGCCGACCTGGCCGAGTCGGGATGTGCCGCAGATGATGCACCTGGACATCAGGGTGCAGACGCTGGCGGAGGGGCACGAGCGGGCGATCGCGGCAGGTGCGACGCCGCTGCCGCAGCCGCCCGACCGGCAGGGCGCGAGTTTCCGCGTCTACGCCGACCCGGACGGTCACCCGTTCTGCATGTGCGCCTGCACGGAGTGATTGGACTCTCCGGCCAGGGCGCAAGCAGTGTGCTTGCAAGAGCTAGCGACCGTGGTTATCTTGGTTGGTGACCGGAGAGGTGCTAGCCCGATGGAGCGTGTGGACAAAGCCGTCAACAAGGCCGTGAACCAAGCGGTCAGCGACCTCGGCAGCTACATCCGGACGCAACGCAACAACGCCCAGATCTCGTTGCGGCAGCTGGCGAAGCTCGCCGGCGTGTCGAACCCGTATCTGAGCCAGGTGGAACGCGGGCTGCGCAAGCCGAGCGCGGAGATTTTGCAGCAGATCGCCAAGGCGCTGCGGATCTCCGCCGAAGCGCTCTACGTGCAGGCCGGGATCTTGGAGCGCCGCGAGAGCGGGCCGGTGGTGGACGCGATCCTCGCCGACCAGGAGCTCAGCGAGCGGCAGAAACAAGTGCTTCTGGACATCTACGCCTCGTTCCGGCGGGAACGCGAAACCGCGGCGGACGGGGACACCGAGCAACCTGAGGAGTAACCGCCATGCCGGCATTCCCGAAGACCGAAGACGTGACCAAGGTGCGCGAGCAGGCCGCGCAGGCCCTCGGCGAGGCCGTCGAGCAGGCCCGCAGCCCGCTGCTCGCCGCGCTCGGCGCCGGCGACCTCGCCGCCCACGCCCTGCTGGAGGCGGTCAACAAGGTCCGAAGCCAGCTCAACGAGCGCGCCGAGGCCGCGCGCCAGGAACTGTCGGGCGACCTCGGTGAACTGCGCGACAAGTTCGACCCGGCCGAGCTGCGCAAGCGCGTCGACGCCTACAGCCAGACCGCGAAGCAGCTCTACGACTACCTGGCCGAGCGCGGCGAGGAGACGCTGCACCGGCTGCAGGACCAGCCGCAGGTCAAGAAGGTCTGGGACCACGTCGGGACCGCGCAGGGCAAGGTCGAGGAGACCGTCGACGAGGTCCGCGACCTGGCCGACGACGTGCTCGGCAAGGTCGGCCGCCCATTCGGCAAGACCGTGCAAGAGCCTGCCGAAGAGCCCAAGACCGCGAAGTCCGAGGAGCCCGCCGCCCAGTCGGCGGCGGAGACCACCGCGGCTACGAAGACCACCGCGCGCAGGACCCCGACCAAGTCGGCCGCCGCGAAGAAGTCCTCGACCAGCAAGTCCACCGAAAGCTGACCGTCCGACCGGGTGCCCGCTGCGTCGGCGACCACGTAGGGTGGATGACGTGGAGCTGGCGCTTTGGATCCTGACGATCATCTGGATTGCGGGCATCCCGGTCGGGGTATTCGCTTTTGTGCACGCGGCGCTGCAGCGCGCGGACGCTTTCACCGCCGTTGACAAGCTGAACAAGCTGGCTTGGATGGGCATCACGGGTGCCGCCGCGCTGGTGCTGATCTTCAGCGTGCAGGGCCCGTACACGATCATCTGGATCGCTGGGCTGGTCGCTTCACTGGTCTACATCGTCGACGTTCGGCCCAAGGTGAAGGAAATCCAGGGACGGTCCTGGTAGTGGGGGCTCGCTGGGCGGCACTCGGCCGCGGGTCCCCGGTGACCCTCGTCGTTCACGGGTTGGGCGCGACCGAAGGCGAAGCGCGTATCCCGGCCTCCGGCCTCCCGGGGATGCGCGTCGTGATCACGCTTCCGGGCCACGGCAACGCTTCCGATGTGCCCCCGAACTACTGGAACTACGCCTCGGTCGCGGCAGACGTCCTCGCCGTGGCCGATGAGGTCGAGGCGACCCGTGCCGTCGGTGTCTCGCTCGGCGCGGGCGCGTTGACCCGCATCGCCGCAGATCATCCGGGCCGTTTCGAGCGGTTGGCCCTGCTGCTGCCCGCCGCTTTGAACCGGCCTCGCGAGGTGGCGGCGACCTGGGCGTTCGAGCGGCTCGCCGCCGCAGTCGCCGATGGACCTGAGGCGCTGCGCGAGATCGTCGCCGCGGACATCCCCGCGGGCATCGAGGTCGGCGATTACGTCGACCGCCGGACCGAGGCGTTGCTGCGGCTCGAAGACGCGCTTCGCGAACTGCCGGAGCAGGTCCCGGTCCCGGATGCCACCGTGCTGGCTGGCGTCCGGTCGGAGGTGCTGGTCATCGGAGCCACCGACGATCCGCTACACCCGGCCGAGGTCGCCAAGGCGGTGGCCGTGTCCTTCGCCCGGGCCAGGCTGGAGATCCTGCCCTCGCCCGCGCCGATGCTCACGCATCGCCGGGAGCTGCGCCGCCTGTTGGTGGAGTTCCTGCGCTGAACCCGCGTCCGGCGAGTTCGGGTCGGTTCGTATTGTCGGGGGCATGGGTGTTGATTGGTCTGTGGCGGCAGGAACGCTGGACGTTAGCTCGGCGCTCGAGCACCTCGATCTGCTCGCCGAACCGGTTGCGGTGGCGGTGCGCGAGCTCGACGACGAGCGGGTCGGGGTCACCGAGATCGACCCGGAGCTGGCGGACACCGCCGCGTTCTGCGAGCAGTACGGCTCGCCCCTGGAGCTGTCGGCGAACTGCGTGGTCGTCGCGGGCAAGAGGACCGGCGAGGTGCGCTACGCCGGGTGCGTCGTGCTGGCCACCACCCGCGCCGACGTCAACGGCGTGGTCAAGCGACGGCTCGACGTGCGCAAGGCGTCGTTCGCGCCGATGGACGACGCGGTCCGTCTCAGCGGCATGGAATTCGGCGGGATCACGCCGTTCGGGCTGCCCGCGGACTGGCCGCTCCTGGTGGATCCCGAGGTGGCCAAAGCCCCGGCGGTGGTCGTCGGCAGCGGGCTGCGCCGCAGCAAGATCATCACGCCCGGCGAGGTCCTGGCCCAGCTCCCGCGAGCGGAGCTCCTGGAGGGCTTAGGGCGGTGATGCTCATGAGTGGTAATTCCGGTTCTCACCGGAATTACCACCCACGACCCCAAGAACGGGCCGCTGCGGTGCCCCCATTGCGGACCCGGCCGCAGCGGCCCAACCCCGGTGGCCGGGCGCCGGCCTCCCCTCCCAGTGCGCCCGGCCAATGGATCAGAAGACGACGGCGCGGCGGCCGTGGATCAGGACCCGGTCTTCGACGTGCGTGCGCAGAAACGGGTGCGTAATTCGCCCGCTGACCAGGTAAGAGGCGGGGTGGTATGTCGCGATGCCATCCTGATGGCGCGGTGGCCATCGCAGTCCAAGCTCGCGTCCAGCTACCACGGCCGTTTCTGTGCCCGGGCAAATAAAACCCCCGGCGCGTACCTGAGGTACTGGCTAACCGGGGGACTTCGATTCGAACCGTATCACGAGCAATCCGTATCGCGAACGACACGAGAATCGGACAGATCAGTATCGCGCGGCGATACGCCAGCGCCAGGATCGGCTGTCCCTCCAACCAGCCGTTGGTGATCGTGGTGGTAGATCACCGCAGTGGGCTACGACCCCGCCGTGCCGGATGAGCTGAGGAAGCTGCTGTCCGCTGAACGGCTGGGCACCTACCACCGGCATGCACCGCCTTGGGGCCGCTCGCCCATTGATCTGTACCTACTCGGTGGTGACCTCGCGGCGAGCTTTCATCGCGATCTCAATGTGGCCGAGGTGGTGCTGCGCAACGCCATGCACGACCGGCTCGCCGAGAGATACGGGCAGCGGTGGTGGGCGGACGAGCAGCTGCTCGACGAACGCGGACAGGCTGCGGTCGCCAAAGCGTGGGCCGACGGGCGATGCGGCGCGGACAGCCCACCCGGTCGCCTGGTCGCGCAGCTGGCGATGGGGTTCTGGGTGCACTTGCTGGAAGCTGGCGGCTTTGTTGGCAAGAAGCCGTTCCGCAAGCGTCGCTACTACGACGCCACCTTGTGGCGGCCCGCCCTGCGCCACGCGTTCCCGAACTCGACCGGGATCCGCGGCGAAGTGCACGCGGTTGTCCACCGGGTTTACGCCCTGCGCAACCGGATCGCGCATTGCGAACCGGTCGTCGCTGGGGTGCGCATCGCCGGCACGACGATCCGGTGCAGCCCGTCGGAGATCCATGCCGGCATCGTGACGCTGGTGCGGTGGATCTCCGAGCCGGTAGGGAAGTGGTTCGGAGACCGCTCCCACACCCCGACGATGCTGGTCGACGCGCCCAACTGGCGTCGTGCTTTCAGTCCCTCCCCCTTCCGCACGCCTGCCACCGCGTCAGAACACGACGGTGCGGCGGCCGTGGACCAAGACACGGTCTTCGAGGTGCGCGCGCAAACCCCTGGCCAACACGAGTTTTTCGGCGTCGCGGCCCTTGCGGACCATGTCGGCCACGTCGTCGGTGTGGTCGACGCGGATCACGTCCTGCTCGACGATCGGCCCGGCGTCGAGCTCCGCGGTCACGTAGTGGCAGGTCGCGCCGATGAGCTTCACGCCGCGCTCGTAGGCCTGGTGATAGGGGCGGGCTCCGGCGAACGACGGCAGGAAGCTGTGGTGGATGTTCAGTGCCCGACCCGCCCACGCCTCGCACAGCTCGGGCGGCAGCACCTGCATGAAGCGGGCAAGCACGATCGCGTTCGGGTCGTGGTCGTCCACCAGCTTCCGGACCTCCTGGAACGCCGCAACCTTCGCCTCGGGGGCCTTCGGGAACGGCACGTGGTGGAACGGGATGCCGTGCGCCTCGGTGATCGGGCCTAGGTCCGGGTGGTTGCCGATCACCGCGCGCAGGTCGACGTCGAGCTCGCCGGCGCCGATGCGGCCGAGCAGGTCGTGCAGGCAGTGGCCTTCCTTCGACACCAGGATCACCACGCGCCGTTGCTCGCCGGTGTCGGCGACCCGCCAATCGGTGCGGCTGCCGAGTTCCTCGGCGACAGTGGCGAAGCGGCGCCGCAGCTCGTCGGTGCCGAACGGCAGCGAGCTCGCCAGGACCTCCTGCCGCGTGAAGAACCAGCCGGTGTTGATGTCGGTGTGATAACCGGCCTCGACGATCCAACCGCCGTGCTCGGCGATGAAGGTCGCGATGCGGGCGACGATCCCGGTGCGGTCCGGGCATCCCAGGCTGATGACGAAACGACGTTCGGAAGGGCTCACGGCCGGTCATTATCGCAGGTAGCAAAGGTCATACCGGCAACCGGCCGAACCGCGACACCCCCACTGGGACGCACGGTTTCACCTGGTCAGGTGCTATGAGTGCTTTCAGGTGATCAAGAGGCTGGTGCGGGAGAGGCTCGTTCGGATGTGGAGTGGTGTTGTGCGGGGCCGCTGGTGTCTTTGAAGCGTCCAGGCTCTTCGGGTGCCCTCATCGGCTTGAGTGAGTTAAATGCTTGGCTGCTATCGAGCGTGTTTGATAGCGCGCTGTGCATATACCTGGCTTCGCTGGTGTGAAGCGAACGGACCGTTCACGTCAATAGACGGGGTCCCCGGGGACGAACGGCCCGTTCGCCTCATCGGCTATGCCCTGAATAGTCCGGGGCTCCCAAGCACCACTGACTCCGGCGGCGGAGATGGTGCTCCGATGTCAGAGACCGGAGGTGAGGGCTGCGAGGGCGACGTCACCGGTGACCAGGGCCGTGCTCGGGCGGCCCCAGGCCCGCCGGTACACCGCGTCCGCAGTGCCCGCCACCGTCGCGTCGACCTCTAGTGCGGCGTCCGTCGGTGCCCCGGCCAGCGGCGGCAGGCCCGGCCGGTACTCGACCAACCACGCGCGGCCCGCGTCGGGCGCGTGGTAGAGCACCCTCCCCTTGCTCTCCCGCTCCGTCCAGCTGGGTACCTGCAGCAACACGGTCAGCAGCTCGTCGATGCCGTCGGCAGCCAGCTCCGGATCGAAGATCAGCTCGTGCACGTGGTCCGGGCCGAGCCCCGCGAGCGCGTGCTCCGCGTCGAGCCGGTGGATCGCCGTCTCGTGCGCCATCCGCCGGGCCCAGGCACGCACCGTGCCGCCGGGGAAGAACGCCCGCACCGGACGGTCGGGGTCCGAAGTAGACAGTTCGTGGCGCAGGGCCGCCAGGTGGTCTTCCCACCAGGCCAGCGCGTCGTCGAACTCGGCGGGCGGGCGTGGGGGTTGCGGCCGGTCGCTGTCCGGTCCCGAAGCCAGCGAGAGGCGCGTCATCGCATACACCCGGGCGAGGTGTCGCACGAGCTTCCGGACGTCCCAGCCCGGGCAGGTCGACACCTCGGCGTCGGGACCGGCCTGCATGACGGCGCTGCGGAACGCGGCCGCCTGGTCCTGGAACGCGCGGAGGTGGAAGTCGCTATCCATGCCCCAACCGTAGGAGCTCCGAGCGTGATCGGATTGAAAATTTTCAGGGCGCGATCGCGGCCCAGTCGATCGTGAGCTCTCCCAACCGCCACCGTCGGCGCCGGTCCAGCACCGGCCAGCCCAGCTCCGCGAACAACTGCGCGGCGTGCGCCCACCGGGCGCGCGGCCCGAACGGGGCCATCGGGGCCGCCTTCGCCCAGCACGCGTCGAGCTCGCCCAGCATCGCGTGCACCTTCTCGCCTGGCACGTTGCGGTGGATCAAGGTCTTGGGCAGCCGCTGGGCGAGGTCCGAAGGCCGTTCGATGTCGACCGGTAGGCAGGCGAGCGTCAGGGTCCGCGGCCCGCCCCGGTCCAATGTCACCCAGCAGCAGCGCCGCCCGATCTCGTCGCAGGTGCCCTCCACCAGCAACCCGTCCGGCGCGAGCCGGGAGCACAGCTCGTCCCACGCCTTCCACGCCTCGGGCTCGGTGTACTGGCGTAGCACGTTCAACGCCCGCACCAGCGCGGGTCCCGGGAAGTCGCGCACCCCGGCGGCCAGCCCAGCCAGCTCGAACCCACCGCGACGGAACTCCAGTGCGGGCGGATCGGCGACGAGCTTGCCAGCCGCGACCCGGTCCGGGTCGATCTCCAGCCCCACCACCCGCGCGTCCGGGCGCAGCGGCCTGAGCCGGGCCGCCAGCTCCACGGTGGTCACCGGGGTGGCGCCGTAGCCGAGGTCGATGACGACCGGCTCGGCGGCGTCGCGCACCGCGCGAGCGACCCACGGGGTGCCGGCGATCCACCGGTCGATGCGCCGCAGCCGGTTCGGGTTGGTGGTGCCCCGGGTGGGCATGCCCAACGCGCGGGCCCGACCGGCCGCGAGCCGGGGCGCCCGCTTCTTCGGGGCCGAATTCATCCCCGGCGGGCCAGCCACTCGGTGGTGAAGTTCTCCTCTTCGGACAGCAGCTTCTGCACCTGGTCGACGATCAGGTCCTCCAGCTTGCCGCCCAGGAACGGCACGTTGACCCGGACACTGCCGGACACCACGAACTCGCTGACCGCCGACCCGGCCGGTTCGGCCAGGTCGCGCAGCCACATCGAACCGGTGATCGAGCAGGGCGCCCCGGCGATCTCGGCGGCGATCTCGCCGGTGTAGTGCCCGTCCTCCTCCCGCCGCCACGACTCGCTGCGATCGATCTTCAGATCATCGCCGACGACGGTGCGGGCCACCGACGGCAATGCGTCGGCGTGCACCCCCTGGCGCACCTGGAACCGGGCGCCGTCCTCGATGGCGACGTGCTGGAGCAGCGCCGCGTTCGACCCGCCGATCTCCGTCAGCCGGTCGGTGAGGTAATCGATGTCGATCAGCGCCTCGTACACCCGGGCGGCGGGCCACTCGGAGGTGCTCCGGTGCTCGATGCGGCGTGCCATGCCGCGGAGGTTACCGTTGGCAACCGTGAAACCCTCCACGTCCGGTGCCGAAGAAGTGCGCGACGACACTCTGTTGTCGGGCGCGCACGCCGGTGAACGCGGTGGTGACCTGCCGCTGGCCGACTACACCACGCTGCGGCTGGGCGGCCCGGCGACGGAACTGGTGATCGCCCGCCGCCCCGAAGAGCTGACCGCTGCGGTGCGGGCCGCCGATTCGGCCGGGCAGCGGCTGCTGGTGCTCGGCGGAGGTTCGAACGTCGTGGTGGCGGACGAGGGTTTCGCCGGGCACGCGGTGCGGATCGCGACCAAGGGACGCCAGTACGACAGCGTCGGCGACGGGCTGGTGCAGCTCACCGCGGAGGCCGGCGAGGACTGGGACGAGGTCGTGGCCGACACGGTTCGCCAGGGTTTGGGTGGGCTCGAATGCCTGTCCGGCATCCCTGGCCTGACCGGGGCGACGCCGGTGCAGAACGTCGGCGCCTACGGCGTCGAGGTCTCCGAGCTGCTGGTCTCGGTCGACCTGCTGGACCGCGGCACAGGACGCGTGCGCACGGTCCCGGCCAGCGAGCTCGGGTTGACCTACCGGAACAGCGTGCTCAAGCACAGCGACACCGCGGTCGTCCTGCGCGCGCGGTTCCTGCTGCGCGACGGCGGCCGGTCGGCCCGGATCCGCTACGCCGAGCTCGCACGCGCGCTCGACGCTGAACCCGGCGGGCAGGTCGACGTGGCCAGCGCCCGCGACGCGGTCCTGGCGCTGCGGCGCGGCAAGGGCATGGTGCTCGACCCCGCCGACCACGACACCTGGAGCGCTGGCTCGTTCTTCACGAACCCGATCGTCGGCGCCGACGAGCTGCCCGAGGTGCTGACCCGCATCGTCGCCAAGATCGGTCCCGACCAGCGGATCCCGCAGTACCCGGCGGACGACGGCCGGACCAAGCTGTCCGCGGCGTGGCTGATCGAGCAGGCCGGGTTCGTCAAGGGGCATCCGGGCCCCGGCGGTCGGGTGAGACTGTCCACCAAGCACACCCTCGCGCTGACCAACCGCGGCGCCGCAACGACCCGCGACCTGCTACTTCTTGCGCGTGAAGTTCGGGACGGGGTACGCGTGGCCTTCGGCGTTTCGCTGGCACCCGAGCCTGTGTTGGTGGACTGTTCGCTGTAGCAGCCGAAGAGCCGAACGGCCGTAAGAGTGACTCTTCGTGACTGATGCATAACCCTGAGTGTTAAATGGTGTAGGTGGAGGGGGCCACCATGCTGAGCATCAGGGAGCTTAGAGACCGGGCGGTCATACGCCCGATCAAGCGGGCGGTCGAGGACCAGCTCCTGGACCTGCCCGGGGTGACTGCCGTGGACATCGGTGTGCAGCACCGCGCGGGAGAGCCCACCGGTCAGCAGGTCATCGTGGTGTCGGTGATCCGCAAGATTCCGCGCGAGCAGCTGGTCGCGGGCGCCTGCGTCCCGAGTGACATCTTCGGCATCCCGACCGACGTCATCGAGGAGCAGCCGGTCCTGCAGCACATCCACTGCACCCGTGACGAGCCGCTGGCGTCGTGCCAGCCGCGCAGCGAGCGCGACGGGGTGGTGCGTGGCGGCAGCGGGATCGTGCCGTGCCGCGCCGTCCACCTGTCGCCGCCCGAAGTTTCGAACGCCGGCGAGTACCGCCGGATCGGCACGCTCGGGGCGATCGTCACCGGCACCTCGCCGACGGTGGTGCCGATGGGGCTGACCACCTTCGACGTCGGTTGCCTGGACGACGCCTGGGCGGTGGGCGACCGGATGGTCGACCCGGAGGGCGGCCGGGTGCACACCGAGCTGGCGCGGGCGGCGCTGTCCGGCCGGGTCGACGCGGCCGCGGTCGCCATAGCGCCCGGTTCGGAGACGTCGTGCGTGGTCGACGGCATCGGGTCGGTCACCGGGCACGCCACGGCATACCCGGGCGAGCGGGTCCGCAAGCACGGCTTCGGCACCGGCGTGACGGTCGGCATCATCACCTCGGTCGATGCGACCGTGCGGCTTGACCACGGCGAAGCACTGGGCGTCCGGGTGCTGCGGGAGCAGATCCGTATCACCGCCGCTGACCTGCGGTTCTGCGGTCCGGGGGACGCCGGGGCAGTGGTGATCGATCCGGGCGGGCGGATCATCGGCCTGCACGTGGCGGGCAGCCGGGACGGTGCGTTCGGTTTCGCCAGCCCGATCGCCGACGTGCTGGCAGAGCTCGACGTGGAACTCTGCACCGAGTACCAACGCATCCGCGTCTGAGGCCGAACGGGTGAAGGGCACCTTCGACCGGCAAGTCGGGCGTATTCGAGGGATCTCGAAACCCATCACATACCCCCGAAGTCCCGGGTGTTAGATGAACCCCTAGAAACCGAAGGCCGGTAAAAAGGGGCCCTTCGGCCGTAATCAGACCGTCCCCCTGCCGATCGGGTCCGCAATTTCAAAGGAAATCGGACCTTCGATTTTCAATTGAAAATGCGGGCGGTCCGGTGGGGTTACTCGTGGCGGTGCATTCGGGTCGCCGAGTGCTGGTCGCGGGGCTTGACCTCGATGTAGTCCAGGTTGACATGCGACGGGCGGGTCACCACGAAGGTGATGATGTCCGCGATGTCATCGCCAGTCAGCGGCGTGATGCCCTGGTAGACCGCCGCCGCGCGGTCCTTGTCGCCGCCGAAGCGCACCTCGGAGAACTCCGTCTCCACCGCACCCGGCGCGACCTCGGTGAACCGCACCGGCTCGCCCAGGTGCTCGCCGCGGAGCGTGCGGTGCAGCGCCCCCTGGGCGTGCTTGGCCGAGGTGTAGCCCGCGCCGTTGTCGTAGACCTGCGAGGCGGCCACCGAGGTCACCGTCACCACGTGCCCGTCGCCGGAGGCGATCAGCTTGGGCAGCAGCGCTTTGGTGACCCGCAGCGTGCCGAGCACGTTGGTCTCCCACATCCAGCGCCAGTCGTCCTCGTCGGCGTCGGCGATCTTGGCCAGGCCCTTCGCGCCGCCAGCGTTGTTGATCAGCACGTGGCATTCCGGAACCTGCGCGACGAACGCCGCCACCGAGTCCGGGTCCGTGATGTCCAGCGGCAGCGCTGTGCCGTCGATCTCAGCGGCCAGCTCGGTCAGCCGGTCGAGCCGCCGGGCGCCCAGCACCACGTGGAAACCGGTGGCGGCGAGTTGGCGCGCGGTGGCCGCGCCGATGCCGGAGCTCGCCCCAGTGACCACGGCCCAGTGACCTGCGGAGTTTATGCTCACGTCTTTTTCCTCCCGGGAAAACGGCTGATTGCCCGCCCCCATCCGACCATGCCCGGCCAGCGCGCGTGGACGGCGGTTCGGCGGGGGTTCCCGTTCGCCCCACAATGTGACACGACACACTGGAGCCTCAGGACATCTTTTCCGCCCCTCGAGCGTCTACTGGGTTCGAGGGGTCACTTTTCGACGACCCTCCTTGCGTTCGGGGCAAAGGGACGGTCGTGCGGCAATTTCAGAAGGGATCGGGGGCAGAAGGTGAGTGGTTCCAAGCTGCGGTCGCTGTGGGCTGCGCTGGCGGGGGCTTTGGCGGCACTGCTGCTGATTTCGGGCTGCGGTTCGCCCGCGCCGCAGGATCAGAAAACCGCAGACCCGGTCGCCGAGGTGACCTTCGAACCGGGTGCCGGCGCGGGCGAGGTCAACCCGACGACGCCGATCAAGGTCACCGTGGACCGCGGCAAGCTCGACTCCATCGCGCTGACCAACGCCGACGGCAAGCAGGTCGCAGGCGAGCTCTCCAAGGACAGCAGGACCTGGCACGCCACCGAGGCGCTCGGCTACGGCAAGAGCTACTCCTGGTCCGGCCAGGCCATCGGCGAGGACGGCCAGCAGGTGCCGGTGCAAGGCCAGTTCAGCACGCTGCAGCCGAAGAAGACGATCCGCGCCACTATCAACCCGACGGACAACGCTGAGGTCGGCATCGCGATGCCGATCAGCGTGAAGTTCGACGAGCCGGTCAAGGACAAGGCGGCGATCCAGCGCGCGCTGACCCTGCAGACCTCGGTGCCGGTGGAGGGCTCCTGGGCGTGGCTGTCGGACCGGCAGGTCGACTGGCGGCCGAAGGAGTACTGGCCGGCGCACACCCACGTCAGCGTGAACGTCAAGCTCTACGGCCAGTCCTACGGCGACGGCGCGTACGGGCTGGCGGACCTGAGCACCGACTTCGACATCGGCCGGTCGCAGATCGTGAAGGCGGCCGTGGGAACCCACCGGCTGATCGTGATCCGCAACGGCCAGCAGGTGGCCAACTACGCGGCGAGCTACGGCGAGGAGTACGACCCGGGCCGGAACACGCCCAACGGCATCTTCATGGTCATGCAGAAGAACCCGGTGGAGATCATGGACAACCCCCGGTACGGCTACCACGACGTGCGCAAGACCTGGGCGGCTCGGTTCTCGAACCACGGCGAGTTCATCCACGAGAACCAGGAGAACGCGGCCGCGCTTGGCAAGGTCAACAACTCGCACGGCTGCATCAATCTCAGCGCGGCGGATGCGAAGGCGTACTACGACAGCGCGCTGATCGGCGACCCGATCGAGGTGACGGGTTCGGCCAGTTCGATGCCGCCGCAGTTCGACGTCTACGACTGGCTCCTGAGCTGGGACCAGTGGACCAAGAAGTCAGCGCTCTGACGCGATCGGGTCCTGTTTCCAGACGCGTTTGGCAGCGGTGTCAGGGGCGGAACCTCAGACGCCGTCTGGTCTCCGGGGATCCCGGCTCGTGAATGCCAATTCACCACGCCGGGGCTTTCCTCGCCGAACGACGTCTGAGAACTCGTGGCGGAGCTCCCGGAGGTGCTTTCGGGGCCGACGAGCGGCGGTGGTCATCGTGACCACCGCCGCTTTTCGCTTGCCGGGTTCGGTCCTCGGGCTATGCGACGGGGACTGAGCAGCCCCGGAAACTTGGCGTCTACGTCGTCGCAGCGGAGGGTCAGGAAGATCTCACGGCCCGCCGGGCGCGGGTAGATCACGCCGCTCTCGCGGGGCCCGCCCCCGGGGCAGCAGCACGATTCCCGGCAGCAGGGCCGGGTAGCCGCTCTCCGCGGGATCACTAGCGGCGCCCCCATACCGTTCGCGCCGAGGAGCAGCCCGGCTACCAGAGTCGCGTGCAGCCTGAGCCGGGCGATCAGCCGCTCGCCGACGTGACCGCCGATGGCTGCGCACCACGGTCGTCGTGTCGCGGTGATCGCGGTCGGCGAAATGCTCCTGGCGATGCGTTCTGGCCGGTCGACGCGGTGTGAGTAGCGCCACCCGGGGCCGTTGGGCCGTCCGGTTCGGCGGCTCCGGGGCGGTAGCGTCGAACGTCGGCCCGGACGGGGTCGTGAGCGGTGTGACCACCCACCGCCCGCGAATGCCGTGGTTTCGGCACCGTGGCGGGAATGTTTCCGCCACGGCCGGTGTCGGGGTTGACGTGCGTCCGAAAACTTCGGGCCGACCAGCTTGCGATGGGCAGCAGATGACCTCCAGAACGTTACCCATGCGGCCACGCCGCGCCGCCGTCTTCTCGTTGCACACCTCCCCGCTGGAGCAGCCGGGCACCGGCGACGCCGGAGGCATGAACGTCTACATCGCGCAGACCGCCAAGCGGCTGGCCGATGCGGGTACCGAGGTCGAGATCTTCACCAGGGCGACCTCTTCGGACATCCCGCCGATCGCGGAACTGGCCCCTGGCGTCCTGGTCCGGAACGTGGTCGCCGGCCCGTTCGAAGGGCTCGACAAGAACGACCTGCCGTCGCAGCTGTGCGCCTTCGCCGCCGGAGCGCTGCGGGTGGAAGCTCGCCACGAACCCGGCTACTACGACGTCGTGCACTCGCACTACTGGCTGTCCGGGCAGGTCGGCTGGCTGGCTCGGGAGCGTTGGGGCGTCCCGCTGGTGCACACCGCGCACACGCTCGCCAAGGTCAAGAACGCCAACCTCGCTGCGGGCGACAGCCCCGAGCCGCGGGTCCGGGTGCTCGGCGAGGAGCAGGTGGTCGCCGAGGCGGACGTGCTGGTGGCCAACACCGAGTTCGAGGCAGCCGACCTGATCACCCGCTACGGCGCCGATCCGAACGAGGTCGTGACGATCCCGCCCGGCGTCGACCTCGAATGCTTCACCCCCGGAGACCGCCTGGCCGGCCGAGCCGGGCTGGACCTGCCGCCGGACGCCGTGGTGCTCGCCTTCGTCGGCCGCATCCAGCCGCTGAAGGCCCCGGACGTGCTGCTGCGGGCCACGGCCGAACTGCTCGCGCGGCACCCGGAGATCCGCGACCGCCTGGCGGTGCTGGTGGTCGGTGGGCCGTCCGGCAGCGGGCTGGAGCGCCCTCGGGCGCTGCAGGAGCTCGCGGTGCAGCTTGGCATCACCGACGTTGTGCGGTTCCTCCCGCCGCGCAACGGTGCTGCGCTGGCCGACGTGTACCGGGCGGCGGACGTCGTGGCGGTGCCGAGCCACAACGAGTCCTTCGGGATGGTCGCGTTGGAGGCGCAGGCCTGCGGTACGCCGGTGGTGGCGGCTGCCGTCGGCGGCCTGCCGGTCGCGGTCGACGACGGGGTTTCCGGGCTGCTTGTGGATGGGCACGGCACCGGGCAGTGGGCCGACGCCCTTGGCTCGCTGGTGCTGGCGCCGCCCCTCCGCGCCAGGCTGGCGGCGAACGCCCCCGTGCACGCCGCGCGGTTCTCCTGGGATCGCACCACCGAGTCGCTGCTCGACACCTACGCGCAGGCGAAGATGGCCTTCCACGCGCAGTTGCGCGTCCGGGAGGTGACGGCGTGAGCGTCGACGGGATAATCAAGTCCACATTGGACGCCAGCGGGCTGGAGTACGCCTCGAAGGGGGCGGGGCGGTTTTTCGTGACCTTGCCCGGCAGCAAGAAGCTGCAGACCAACTGCTGGCTCATCGTCGCCGAGCACGCCCTTGTCGTCGAGGCGTTCGTGTGCCGGCAGCCGGACGAGGCGCACGAGGACGTGTACCGGTTCCTGCTTCGCCGCAACGCCCGGTTCTACGGCGTGCACTACACGATCGACGGCAACGGCGACATCTACCTGGTGGGCCGGATCGGCCTCCACGCGGTGACCTCCGACGAGCTCGACAGGGTGCTCGGCCAGGTCTTGGAGGCCGCCGACGGAGACTTCAACACCCTGCTGGAGCTCGGGTTCGCCACCGCCATCCGGCGCGAGTGGGGCTGGCGCGAGTCGCGCGGCGAGTCGCTGGCGAACCTCCAGCCGTTCCGGCAGTTGGTGGAGCGCGATGGCCCGGTCCAGCCCCTCCACGACCGGCCGTAGGGCCACGCATCGCCGTTGATCCGCGTGAGCTGACCGGTTTCGTCGCCATCGGTGCAACCGGAAGATCGTTCTCCTCCGTCTCCGCCGTGTTCACAACGACGCGGAGGAGAACGGAATGGGCAAGCGGCGATTATGCGGGCCGATGGTGGCGGTGGTCGCGCTCGGCCTGCTGGGTGGATGTTCCTCGGGGGCGGGGGATTCGGTGCTCTCGGCCGGAGATTCGCGCGCCGTGGCGCCTGCCGCCCCGCAGGAGCGCAGCGCCTCGGGCAACGCCGACGCGGCCTCCAGCGACGCGCAGAGCAAGTCGATCGGCCAGCGCGAGGTGATCCGCACTGCGGAGCTGCACCTCGAGGTCGACGACGTCGAGCGGGTCGGCGCCGAGGCGCGGCGACGTAGCGAAGGTGCGGGCGGCTACCTGCAGCAGGAGGACGCCTACCGGTCGGGCACGACGATGACGGTGCGGGTTCCGGCGGAGCGGCTGGACCAGGTGCTGGGCGAGCTGTCCGGACTGGGGCGGGTCACGGCGCGCAGCCAGCAGACCCAGGACGTCACCGACCAGCTCGTCGACACCCGGAGTCGGATCGATTCGCAGCACGCGAGCGTGCAGCGGCTTCGCGTGCTGATGGACCGCGCGGCGACGGTCGACGAGATCGTGTCGATCGAGAGCGAGCTGACCTCGCGCGAAACCGAACTGGACTCCCTCCAACGGCGCGCGGCGGCCCTTTCCGGCCAGGTCGAGCTGGCGACGGTCACGGTGCGGCTGGAGCGCCCGAACGCGGTCGCCGCCGACGACACGGGATTCCTGGCGGGACTCTTCGGCGGCTGGCGGACCTTGTCATCGATCGGAGCGTTCCTGCTGACGTCCTTCGCAGCGATCCTGCCGTTCGCCGCCGTGCTCGCGATACCGGGAACGGCGGCCTGGCTCCTGCGCCGCCGCCGAAAGGCCCTCCGCAGCCCGGGCATCTGACCAGAGCCGGTGTTCCCGAAGGTCAGGTCCCGTGCGCGCGTCTCGACGAGATATTTCAAAGCCACCCGCGGGCCTGACCAACACCAAAGTGGAGCCCGCGTTGACCGCTGGTTCGCCGACCACTGCGGGCGAGCGCAAAACGCGTCTGGAAAACCGGAGAAGGGATCGCGCGGGGCGGCTCGGGAGAGAGGGGAGTCACGAGCACGAGCCGCCCCGCGTGGGGTCCCGCTGCGGGCCGGTGGGCGGGGGGACCCTGGGCCCGGCGGGGCGCGGCTCTTTGGGGGATGTGAGCCGCGCGGACGCTCTCGCGAGATCGGGGAGTGCGTGGGAGCCGATCAAGGAGAGCGTTGCCAACTTCGCAGAGTCCGGCAGCGGCCACAAGGCCGCCGCATTGATCCATTAGTGTGATGTTTTCAATGAAAAGTAACGCATAGGAGTCGAAGTGCCTTCGTTTCGTGAACGGAGGTGATTGCTGACACTTTCGTGTTACGGACCTGCGATGATCACATAACTGTCGGATGAAGCGCACAACCAAAACTGCGGGTCGCTGCGCGCTGCGGGAGGGTGGACGCGGCGGAGGGGAGCGGCCTCCGCGCACCGAATGAGGAGCGGCGAGATGACCGATCGCAATGCCACCACGCAGTGGACCGGAGACCTCAAGAACGGTTCCGGCACCGTCACCCTCGACTCGTCCAACGTCGGCGAGTTCCCGGTCACCTGGGCGTCCCGCGCCGAGGACCCCGACGGGCGCACCAGCCCCGAGGAGCTGATCGCCGCGGCCCATTCGGCCTGCTACTCGATGCAGTTGTCCGGTCTGCTCACCGCGGCGGGCACTCCGCCGGAGCGGATCGACACCAGCGCCGAAGTCGGCTTCGGCCCACGCGGCGAAGGCTTCGCCATCACCGGGATCGCGCTCACCGTGCGGGCGAAAGTACCGGGCATCGACGCGGATGTGTTCCACCGGACGGCCCTGAAGGCCAAGGAGATCTGCCCAGTCTCGGCGGTCCTCAGCGGGACCACGATCACCCTCGACGCCGCTCTGGACTGAGGCCGCCGCAACGCAGGACAAGCCTGGAAACAGGGCTTATATAGCCTGTGGCTATGACTGCGACCCTGGTGCTGCTGCGGCACGGTGAGAGCACGTGGAACGCCGAGAACCTGTTCACCGGCTGGGTGGACGTCCCGCTGTCGGAGAAGGGCGAGACCGAGGCCAAGCGCGGTGGTGAGCTGCTGCGCGAGAGCGGGGTGCTGCCGGACGTGCTGCACACCTCGCTGCTGCGGCGAGCCATCTCGACGGCGAACATCGCCCTCGACGTCGCGGACCGGCACTGGATCCCGGTCCGCCGCGACTGGCGGCTCAACGAGCGCCACTACGGCGCGCTTCAGGGCAAGAACAAGAAGCAGACCCTGGAGGCCTACGGCGAGGAGCAGTTCATGCTCTGGCGCCGCTCCTACGACACGCCGCCGCCGGAGATCGAGCTCGGCAGCGAGTTCAGCCAGGATGCCGACCCGCGCTACGCCGACCTCGGCGCCGACCTCCCGCGCACCGAGTGCCTGAAGGACGTGGTGGCCCGGCTGCTGCCGTACTGGGAGTCGGCGATCGTGCCGGACCTGCGGGCCGGCCGGACGGTGCTGGTCGCCGCGCACGGCAACTCGCTGCGCGCCCTGGTCAAGCACCTGGACGGCATCTCCGACAATGACATCGCGGGCCTGAACATCCCCACCGGCATCCCGCTGCGCTACGACCTCGATGCCGACCTGAAGCCCGCCAACCCGGGCGGCACCTACCTCGACCCGGAGGCCGCCGCCACCGCCGCGGCCGCCGTCGCCAACCAGGGCCGCTGACCCGAGCGGTTCTGCGACGAGGAGCACCCGCGACCGATCAACCGGATCGCGGGTGCCCTTCTTTCCCTCACCTAGATGGGTGATGGGTGGCAAGAATTCGCCGGGGTGGCGAACGGAGCGCGACGGTCGACCGGTCGATACGTGAACTGGCTCCCAGCAGGGGGTGAAGCAGAGGTGAAGAAGCCCCCTTTTCGTGTCACGGGTATCACGGAACGCCCTCGTAGACTGGCCTTTCCCCACCCCGGCTTGCTTACGATGCTGACGTGACCCCATTGGGCTGTACCGCCCTGATCATCGGCGCGCTCGTACTGGGCGCGGTTGGCGGCTTCGTCGCAGCTCGGGAATCCCGGCGCCGCGCTAAGCCCGAAGGCCCAACCGTCGCCGAACTGCTCCAGCGGTTGGTACACACCAGCGACAGCGGGGTGGTCGTGCTCAACAAGTTCGGCGACGTCGTGCTGCACAACCCGCGCGCCGACGAACTCGGCCTCATCCGCGACCACCAGGCCGATCCCCGTGCCCGCAAGGCAGCCGAACGGGCCCTGCTGGCCGGTGAGTCGGTGCCCGTCGACCTCTCCCCGCTCAACCGAGCAGGCACCGCGCTGCGCGGTCGCGGTCCGGCCGCGGTACTCGGCGAGGTGCGCCCGCTCGGCGACGGCTTCGCTGTCGTCGACGCCGCCGACGAGTCCGATTCGGTGCGCCTGGAGGCCACCCGCCGCGACTTCGTCGCGAACGTCAGCCACGAGCTGAAGACACCGGTCGGGGCGCTCGCGCTGCTCGCCGAGGCGGTGCTGGACGCCGCCGACGATGCCGGAGAGGTGCGGCGGTTCTCCACCAAGATCCTGCACGAGTCGACCCGGCTCGGGACGCTGGTCTCCGAGCTGATCGCGCTGTCCCGGCTGCAGGGCGCCGAACGGCTGCCCGAGCTGACCACGGTCGACGTCGACGCCGTGGTCGAGGAGGCGCTAGGCCGCTGTCGGCTGGCCGCCGAGTCGGCCGGGATCGAAATCGCCATCGACGATCCCACCAGCTACCTGCTGGACGGTGATCGGACCCTGCTGGTGACCGCGCTGAGCAACCTGATCAACAACGCGGTGTCGTACTCGCCGCCGGGCAGCCCGGTGTCGATAAGCCGTCGGCTGTCCGGCGACTTCGTGGAGATCGCGGTCACCGATCGGGGCATTGGGATCGAACCCGAGTATCACGAGCGGGTGTTCGAGCGGTTCTTCCGCGTGGATCCGGCGAGGTCCCGTGCCACCGGCGGCACCGGGTTGGGCCTGGCCATCGTCAAGCACGTCGCCGCGAACCACGGCGGCGAGGTCAAGCTGTGGAGTCGCACCGGTACGGGCTCCACCTTCACACTTCGGGTGCCCAGGCACGGCACGACCGACGGCCAGCCGGCCGCTAAAGAGCCGGTGACATCAGCGGACCGCGCGGGCAGTGCAGCCCGCTCCGGGACTGAAAGTGCAGACGGGGTCGCAACCGTCGAAACGGGAGGAGTCCGGTGACCAGGGTGCTGATCGTGGAGGACGAGGAGTCCTTCGCCGACCCGCTTGCTTTCCTGCTGCGCAAGGAGGGCTTCACGGCGGCAGTCGCCGCGAACGGGCCGCAGGCGTTGGACGAGTTCGACCGCAACGGCGCGGACATCGTGCTGCTCGACCTGATGCTGCCCGGTATGAGCGGCACCGACGTGTGCAAGCAGCTCCGCCAGCGCTCGTCGGTGCCAGTGATCATGGTGACTGCCCGGGACAGCGAGATCGACAAGGTCGTGGGCCTGGAGCTCGGCGCCGACGACTACGTCACGAAGCCGTACTCGGCGCGGGAGCTGATCGCGAGGGTGCGCGCGGTGCTGCGTCGCCGCGGCGAGGCGGAGGACCTGCAGCCGCAGGTGCTGGCGGCTGGGCCGGTGCGGATGGACGTGGAGCGCCACGTGGTGACCGTCGACGGCGCCGACGTCAACCTCCCGCTCAAGGAGTTCGACCTGTTGGAGTACCTGCTGCGCAACGTCGGCCGGGTGCTGACCCGCGGGCAGCTAATCGACCGGGTGTGGGGCGCGGACTACGTCGGCGACACCAAGACGCTGGATGTGCACGTCAAGCGCCTGCGATCGAAGGTCGAGCCCGATCCGGCGGACCCGCGCTACTTGATCACGGTCCGCGGCCTCGGCTACAAGTTCGAGGGATAGCCGCGCCGAGGACGGCGCGGACAACGCGCAGTCGCAACGAGCCCCCGGGGAGGACTTGGTGGGTTCTAGCGGTCCTCCAGGCCCCCTGGGGACTCTTCTGCGCTTCGAGGTGCTGGTCAGGCAGCTCCTGTGCGCGCCGACTCCGGTACCGCCGGACGTTCGGCCGGGTGTGCAACGCTGATGATCAGCCGATCGGCCGATGTCGGCGAGCCGATCGGCCAATGGGTGGATTCGGGCGGAATGGGCAATCTTGATGCCGTGAACCAGCCGATCTCGAAGGCCACCGCAAGCGTTCCGCACGCGATTCAGCTCCCCGTCGCCAGATCGGCGCGGAGCCGGGCCGCCCGTGCCCACCGGGGGACGCTCCGGCGAGATCGATGCCCTGCGGGGACTGGCTCTGGGCGGGATTCTCCTCCTCAACATCCCGCCGATCGTGCCCCTGCAGCGCGTGGTGGACTACCAGGTCCTGGCGTGGCCGCTCCCGGTGCTGCAGGAGCAGGATCCGCCCGAAGTGACGATCGCTTGGCTTCCGCGCCGGCCGGCATTCCGCCGCCGGACGACGTGCACGCAGAGTGACAGAAGGGTTCGGCACGAGTTCGAGGAGGTGATGTTGGCCGCGTAACGTGACGCACTACTGCCGTGGTCGGCCAGGTCTGCGGCGTGCGCGGGGGCGCCGAGTAGGTCGTTTGCTGCCCACCTCGCCCCAGGCCACGTGCGCAGCCGGTAATTTGTCGGGCATGCGCCTAGGGGTGCTCGACGTCGGATCCAACACGGTCCACCTGCTGGTGGTGGACGCGCATCGTGGTGCCCATCCGACCCCGATGACATCGGAGAAGACTGTGCTGCGGCTGGCCGAGCGGATCGGTTCGCACGGCGGCCGGCTCGCGGAGGAGGACGCTGCGGAGCTCATCCGCACCGTCGCCGACGCGCAGGAAGCGGCGATATCGGCCGGTTGCGAGGAGTTGATGGCGTTCGCGACGTCGGCGATCCGCGATGCGGACAACGCCGCCGAGGTGCTGGCTCGGGTGCGCGCCGAGACCGGCATCGAGCTGGAGGTGCTGCCCGGCGAGGACGAGGCCCGGTTCACGTTCCTGGCGGCCCGCCGGTGGTACGGCTGGTCGGCGGGCAACCTGCTGATGCTCGACATCGGCGGCGGTTCGCTGGAGATGGCGGTCGGTATCGACGAGCAGCCCGACCTGGCGGTGTCGCTCCCGCTGGGGGCCGGTCGGCTGGCCCGCACGATGCTGCACGACCCACCGAAGCAGGACGAGGTGAAAAAGCTGCGCGAATGGCTGCAGGGGCAACTGGCGCCCACTGCGAAGCGGTTCCGCAAACTGGGGCGCCCGGACCGTGCGGTGGCCAGCTCCAAGACGTTCCGGTCGCTGGCCAGGCTGACCGGCGCGGCGCCGGCTTCCGCGGGACCGCGGATGCCGCGCACCCTCACCGAGACCGGCCTGCGGCAGCTGCTGGCGTTCATCACCCGGATGTCGTCATCCGATCTGGCCGCGCTCGATGGGGTGAGCGGCGCGCGGGCGCACCAGCTGGTGGGCGGCGCGCTGGTGGCTGAGGCCGCCATGCGGGCGCTGGAGCTGAAGGAACTGGACATCTGCCCCTGGGCGTTGCGGGAGGGTGTGATCCTGCGGCGACTGGACCACACCAATGGAGACGGTCACACTGCCATTCAGGCCCGAGAAACTCTCGGGCTCGCGGAGGCGGGGTCCGCGAACGGAACTGGACGCCAGACGCAGCACGGGGCACGGTGGGAGCGATGAGTCGGGACAGCGGGGCCGATGAGCCCACCCAGCGCACCGTTGCGGAGCTGCTGGCCGAATACGGCGGCAGCTCGCAGAAGAGTTCCCGGCGTCGGCGTCGGCGCGCCGAGGACCCGACCGAGACCGCGCCGCAGGCGATCATCGACCGGGTGCTGTCGGACAGCGGTCAGCTGCGCGCCGTGCCGCCGGACGGTGAGCCGCCGCAGCGCCGCAGCCACCGCCCGGGCGCGCCGGACACGCAACCTCCAGCACCGCAACCTCCAGCACCGCAACCTCCAGCACCGCAACCTCCAGCACCGCAACCTCCAGCACCGCAGCCCCCGGCCGCTCAGCCGCCGACCGCACAAGCACCACAATCGGCGCCGCCTGCTGCGCCACCCGCTTCGAAGCCTGCGGCCGCCGAACCGGCCGCCGAACCGGCGGCCGCGCAGAAGTCTTCCGACGCGAGCTACTGGGCACAGCGGTT
Organism: Saccharopolyspora sp. NPDC000995; assembly: GCF_053599315.1. NCBI lineage: Bacteria > Bacillati > Actinomycetota > Actinomycetes > Pseudonocardiales > Pseudonocardiaceae > Saccharopolyspora > Saccharopolyspora sp. NPDC000995. Next base: position 51,753 of record NZ_JBSFLZ010000013.1, on the reverse strand, counting down.
CGCCGGCGCGGGCAAGGGCAAGACACCGACCCCGCCGACCCCTGCGGCCCCGCCGGAAGGCGACGCCGAGGTGACGCTCCAGCAGCCCGCCCTGCGACGCCCGGCGCCGCAACAGGACGTGCCGCCGCCGGTGCCGCCCGCTCCGCCTGCGGCTCCGCCGAAGCCCACCCCGCCGGAGGGTGCCACGGAGCAGCTGCCGCGGGTTCCGGCCCCGGCCGAGCCCGACGCGGAAGGCACGGCTGTGCTGGCCTACCCGCAGCCGCAGCAGGCGGACGAGCAGGCCGAGCCGGAGGATCCGTACGACTTCGATTCCTACGACGAGCCCGAGGCCGAGTTCGTCGAAGACGAGGACTACGACCCCGAGTTGCCCGCGGGTCTGGACGCGGAGGACTACAACGAGGAAGAGCAAGAGCCCGCCTCTGCGGGCAAGGTGTGGGGCACGCTGATCCTGCAGGGCGTCGCTGGCCTGGTCGGCGGCGGGCTGGTCTGGGTCGGCTTCCGCTGGTTGTGGGGTACGAACGCGCTGGCTGCGCTGGGCGCCGCGCTGGTGATCACCGGTCTGCTGGTGTTCATCGCGTGGAGGTTCTTGCGCACCAACGATCTGCAGACGATCCTGCTGGCGGTGCTGGTCGGCTTGTTCTGCACGGTGTCCCCAGCGGCACTGCTGCTGTTCAGCCACTCGTGAGCCACCAGGGCTCCACCACCCACCCCCCGTCGGTCATGCTTGGCAGGCGATGACAGTGCAACCGCCACCGCGCGAGGACGTTCCCGGCCGGGTCCCGGTCGGGTTGTCCAGCGCGTCGGTATGGCCGCAGCCGGCGAGGGCGGCGTTCGAGATGGCCGCAGACCTCGGCTTCGACGGTGTCGAGGTAATGGTCTGGGCGGACGCGGTCAGCCAGGACGTCTCGGCGCTGCACCGGCTTTCCGAGCGGCACGGCGTGCCGATCCTGGCGATCCACGCGCCGTGCCTGCTGATCACACAGCGGGTATGGTCGCCGGAGCCGGAGGAGCGGTTGCGACGGGCCGTGGTGGTGGCCAGCGAGCTGGGCGCGTCGACGGTCGTTGTGCACCCGCCGTTTCGCTGGCAGAAGCGCTACTCCGAGCGGTTCGGCGAGTTGGTCGCGGAGCTGGAGGAGACCAGCGGGATCGCGGTCGCGGTGGAGAACATGTTCCCGCTCCGCCCGCCGAGCACGTTGAACCGGCTGCGCGGCGGCAAGAGCAGCGGGTTGTCGGCGTTCAAGCCTTCGCCGGACCCGACGGAGGTCGGCTACCGCAACTACACGCTCGACCTGTCGCACGCCGCGGCCGCGCACGTGGACGCCATCGAGCTGCTGAAGCGGATGAAGGACGGCCTGGCGCACGTGCATCTGGCGGACGGGACCGGAGCCCCGCGGGACGAGCACCTGGTGCCGGGGCAGGGCAACCAGCCGTGCGCGGAGGTGTGCGAGGCGCTGGCCGCCGACGGGTACAGCGGCGCGGTCGTCCTGGAGATCAACACCCGCAAGGCGCGGAATCCCCAGCAGCGCGCGGCGTTGCTGTCCGAAGCCCTGCTGTTCGCCCGGCTCCACCTGGAGCCGCTCCACGCGACCTGAGGTTTCACTTGCTCAGGGTCCGTGGGCGCTTTTCGACGCGGTAGCACCCGAAAGCACTCGCGGCCGTCGGATTCCCGTACCGAGCGCAGGCTTTCCGGTGGTCGGACCGGCTAACCGATGCCTAGTGATCAACTTCTCCGAAGGTCACTAGAATCGGTGACCATGAACCCGCTGCGCGCATCGGCTGCCGAGCGCTTCCGTCCGCTGGACCGCACGTGACCGAGGTCCTGGATCCCTTCGCGGCGGCCACCTCGGTGCGCCCGCTCGGCGACGGCACCTTCGTCGCCAATCTGCATCCGGAGTGGGCCGTCGGAGAACGCCCGCACGGCGGTTACCTGCTCGCGCTGCTGGCCCGCGCCCTCGGCGACACCACCGGGCTCGCGCCGTTGTCGGTCAGCGCGCAGTTCCTGCGCCCGCCCCGGGTCGGGCCGGTGCTGATCCGGACCGAGGTGCTCAAGGTGGGCAAGACGGTGACGTCAGCCCGCGCGCTGCTGGAGCAGAGCGGCCGGGTCTGTGTGGACGCCACGGCCACCCTCGGCGAGGTGCCCGAGACGGAGACGGAGCCGGAGTGGTCGGATCTGCCGGACATGCCGGTGAATCCGCCGTCGACCGCGGTCGACCTCGCTGCGACGGAGGCCCGGAAGTTCTTCGGGCTTTCGCGGGTCTGCGACATGCGGCTGGACGCGAACACCGCGGACTTCCTCAACGGCGGCACCGGCGAGCCGCGGCTGCGGCTGTGGGTCAAGCCCCGCGAGGCGCAGCCGGACCTGTTGTTCGGGCTGGTCGCCGGGGACCTGACGGTGCCGGTGACGCTCAACCTCGGCCGGTTCGGTTGGGCGCCGACAGTGCAGCTCACCGCCCTGCTGCGGGCGCACCCGGCGAACGGCTGGCTGCGGCTGTTGGTGGACTGCCGCGCGGTGCACGGCCAGTGGTTCGACGAGGACATCACGGTGGTCGACTCGGTGGGCCGCCTGATCTGCCAGGCCCGCCAACTGGCCATCGCCCCCTGATCCCCGCAATTTCAATCGAAATCGGGCATTCGATTTCAATGGAACTTGCGGACCTCCGGCGTGCCCGGCGACGACAGGCCGGAGGCTGTGGGCAACTTCCGCGATTTCATGGAAATCGGACCTTTGATTCCAATTGAGCTGGTATCACAAGTCCGGATCCCGGAGCTGAGAAGGCCGCTGAGGTTCCGCCACCCGCACCGCAACGCAAGAAGCGGTTGGAAAACGCTCGATGAAATTGTGGGTCGGGTTCAGGCGAGGTGGGTGACGTTGAGCTGGCCGTCGGCGTGCTGCCTGCGGAGGCGCTTCTTGTCGAACTTGCCGACACTCGTCTTCGGCGCCTCCGAGATGAACGTCCAGTACTCCGGCAGCTGCCACCGCGCGACCTCACCGGCGAGGAAGTCGCGCAGCTCGGCGGCGTCGACCTGGTGGCCGTCGCGCAGCACCACGGCCACCAGCGGTCGCTCCGACCATTTCTCGTCCGGCACGCCGATGACCATCGCTTCGGCAACCGCCGGGTGCCCCATCACCTTGTTCTCCAAGTCGACCGACGAGATCCACTCGCCGCCGGACTTGATCACGTCCTTGGTCCGGTCGGTCAGTTGCAGGAACCCGTCGGGCGTGATGTACCCGACGTCGCCGGTGCGCAGCCATCCGTCGCGGAACTTCTCCGGGTCGTCGTCGCCGTAGTACGCCCCGGCGATCCAGGGCCCGCGAACCTCCAGCTCGCCGACGCTCTCGCCGTCGCACGGCAGCACCGCACCGTCGTCGCCGACCAGTCGGCCCTGCACGCCGGTCGGCAGCCGTCCCTGGCTTGCCCGGTAGGTCCAGCGCTGTTCCTCGGTGGCGCCCACCGGCGGTCGGGCCACACTGCCCAGCGGCGACGTCTCGGTCATGCCCCACGCGTGCAGCACGGCGATGTCGTACTTCTCTTGAAACGCCTTCATCAGCGACGGTGGGCACGCCGCCCCGCCGACCACGACCTCTCGCAGGGAGGACACGTCGTGCGGGTCGGACTCCAGGTGCTGCAGCACGCCCTGCCAGATCGTCGGCACGGCTGCGGCCATCGTCGGGCGCTCCGCGGCGATCATCTTCAGCAGCGGGGCCGGCTGCAAGAACCGGTCCGGCATGATCATCGTCGCGCCGACCATGAACGCCGCATACGGCAGACCCCACGACATCGCGTGGAACATCGGCACGACGGCCAGCGATCGGTCCGACTGCGAGAGGGCCATGCCGTCGGTCATGCACACCTGCATCGAGTGCAGGTAGATCGACCGGTGCGAGTAGACGACGCCCTTCGGGTTGGCGGTGGTGCCGGAGGTGTAGCACATGGCGGCTGCCGAGCGTTCGTCGAGATCCGGCCAGTCGAACTGGTCCGGCTGCCCTGCCAGCAGTTCCTCGTAGTCGTGGACCGCTACCCGCGCCGGTGCCTCCAGCGCGGCCTTGTCGCCGCCCACGACGATCACGTGCCGCAGTGTCGTCAGCTCCGGGAGCAGCTTCTGGAATAGCGGCAGCAGCGTCGAGTCGACGAGCACGACGTGGTCCTCGGCGTGGTTCGCGACGTAGATCAGCTGCTCGGGGAACAGCCGGATGTTCAGGGTGTGCAGCACCGCGCCCATGGCCGGCGCCGCAAAGTACGCCTCCAGGTGCTCGGCGTTGTTCCACATGAACGTGCCGACCCGCTGGTCGCTGGTGACGCCGAGGCCGCGCAGCGCGTGTGCCAGTCGCGCAGTCCGGCGGCCGACCTCCGCGTAGCTGCTGCGTCGCGCCCCGTCGCCGGTCCAGGTCACGACCTCGGCGGACGCGCCGTGTGGTCCGCTGCCCTGCTGGAGGATCCGGGCGATCGAGAGGGGGCTGTCCTGCATCGTGCTGAACATGATCAAAGCTCCTTAAAGCTGGTCACTCAGGCGCGAAAGATCGCTCGGCCGTACGGGTGCTGCGGTGGCAGACACAGTAGCGGCTGAAAACGAACTTCGGCGGGGCTCGCCACGCAGCGTGCACTGGTGGTTCGTACCGCGTGCGCTGCGTGGTCTGGCACCCTGAGCGGCATGACGACGATCGCCGTACTCGGAGCCGGAAAGATCGGTGAGTCCCTGCTGTCGGGGCTGCTGAAGGCGGGGCGCGCCCCGGGGGACCTGCTGTTCACCGAGCGGTTCTCGACGCGTGCCGCGGAGCTGACCAAAACCTACGGCATCACACACGCCGACGTGGCCGGCGCGGTGCGAAGCGCGGACGTCATCGTCGTCGCCGTCAAGCCGCAGGACATCGAGCCGCTGTTGGACGAGATGGCGCCCAACCTGCCCAGCGGCAAGCTCGTGGTGTCACTGTGCGCGGGCCTGCCGACGAAGCTGTTCGAGCGTCGGCTGCCCGAAGGCACCGCGGTGGTTCGGGTCATGCCGAACACCCCGATGCTGGTCGGCGAGGCGATGAGCGCGATCTCCGGCGGCGCGCACGCCTCGGACGCGGACCTGGCGTTGGTCGAGGAACTACTCGGTAGCGTCGGCATGGTCGTGCGGGTGCCGGAGAGCCAGCAGGACGCGGTGACCGCGCTGTCCGGCTCAGGCCCGGCGTACTTCTTCTACCTGGTCGAGGCCATGATCGACGCGGGCATCCTGCTGGGCATCCCGCGGGCCACCGCCGCGGACCTGATCGTGCAGTCCGCGGTCGGGGCGGCGGCGATGCTCCGCGAGGGCGGCGGCCACCCGGTGATGCTGCGCGAGGCGGTCACCTCGCCGGCGGGCACGACCATCGCGGGCATCCGCGAGCTGGAGAAGCACGGCGTGCGCGCGGCGCTCATCGATGCCATCGAGGCGGCTCGCGACCGCTCCGTCGAGCTCGGCAAAGCCCACGAGGACGACGAACCCGCCTGAGCGGCGGAACCTTCTCTGAACTCGTCGCGCGTGGCGGTGCGAGTGGCGGAACTTCGGACGCCGCTCGGTCTGCAATGCGCGGCTTCGGGGACTGCCCTCGCCAAGAGCCCCCGACGGAGCCCCGACTGGGTGGGCACTGCACGGTCTGAGAACCCGCGGCGATGCCGGTTGCGGTGGGCCAAGCGGCTGGCGCCGCTTCGACTGCAGGTCGTCGGGGGTGGTGCGAACTACTCAGGAGCAAGGGGGACGTTCGACCATCGCAGGTGTCCCGCGTGTCCCGCTACTCTCGATAGAGCACGTGCGTGAGATTTCCGTCGGAGGGGAAGCCGACGGCGCGACACGTGCCGAAGGGCACGGTGAAGCATGTCTGCGAACTCCGAACCCAGCCAACAGGCGCCGCCGAGCATGGGGCAGGTGCGGTTCCTCACTGTCGCGGAAGTCGCCAAGTTGATGCGGGTGTCGAAGATGACGGTCTATCGGCTCGTGCACGCTGGCGAACTCCCCGCCGCACGGGTGGGGCGATCGTTCCGCGTCGCGGAGAAGGACGTACACGCGTACCTGGAAAGCGCCTACTACAACGCCGGCTGAGACTGCCGGCTGAGCGGAATGCCCAGGTCATCGGCCGTGGGCCAGTTGGCTTGTTCGACGTGTCACGAACGTCGCCGGCCCGAACTGAGGCACCGCGCGGCGGCGGGTGGAAGGTGCCCGCAGCCGTTTCGAGGACCACGGCGGAAGGGCCGAAGACCTGGGCAGGTAAAGTTTTGGGTTGGTCGTGCCAGGTGTGCGCGCTCATGCGGCTGCACCGGTGCGGGAGACGTTCGAACTGCCGTCAAGAGTGAAGGAGTCCGCATGGGCTCGGTCATCAAAAAGCGCCGCAAGCGCATGTCCAAGAAGAAGCACCGCAAGCTGCTCCGCAAGACGCGCGTCCAGCGTCGCAAGTTGGGCAAGTGACCTGAGCACCGCCGTCGACCGCTGGGTCGGCGGCGGTTGTGTTTTCGCGCCCGGTTCCAGCCGGATGCGCAACCGACCCAACCCCGTAACTCCGAATGCCCGGTGAACGGCGCGTTCGGCGGTAGCATCGCAGGCGGCGGCCGTGCCAGAGAAGGCTGGGAGACAGATGGGCCCGAATGTCGTGCTGGTGACAGGGGTCAGCCGTTTCCTGGGCGGATATCTCGCCGCGCGGCTGGCGGCCGACCCGGCCGTGGAACGCGTGCTCGGCGTGGACACCGTGCAGCCCGGTCGCGATCTGCTGCGCCGGATGGGCCGCACCGATTTTGTCCGCGCCGACATCCGCAACCCGCTGATCGGAAAGGTGATCGCGAACGCCAAGGTCGACACCGTGGTGCACGCGGCGGTCAACTCCCATTCCGGGCCCGGTGGGCGGGCCGCGGTGAAGGAGATGAACGTCATCGGCACCATGCAACTGCTGGCCGCCTGCCAGCAGTCGCCGCTGGTGCGCAAGGTGGTGGTTCGGTCGACCTGCGCGGTCTACGGGTCGAGCTCGCGGGACCCGGCGGTGTTCACCGAAGACATCGAGCCGAAGGACCTGCCGTCGTCCGGGTACGCCAAGGACGCGGTGGAGATCGAGGACTACGTGCGCGGCTTCGGCCGTCGGCGGCCCGACGTGGGCATCACGACGCTGCGGTTCAGCAACCTGATCGGCCCACGAATAGACGCGAGCCTGACCCGCTACTTCGCGCTGCCGGTGGTGCCGACCGTGCTCGGCTTCGACGCGCGGCTGCAGCTGGTGCACTCCGAGGACGCGCTGGCGGTGCTGGAGCGGGCGACGACGGCGGATCGGCCCGGCGTGTTCAACGTGGCCGGTGAGGGCGTTCTGATGCTTTCGCAGGCGATCCGGCGTGCCGGTCGCATCGCGATGCCGCTGCCGGGCATCGCCGTGTCGCCGCTGGCCGGGTTCTTCCGCAACGCCCGGCTGGTCGACTTCTCACCGGAGCAGTTGCGGTACCTCAACTTCGGCCGGGTACTGGACACCACGAAGCTCCGCGAGGAGTTCGGGTTCACCCCGCGCTGGACCACACAGCAGGCCTTCGACGACTTCGTTCGTGGCCGGAGCCTGCGGCCGGTGGTCGACCCGGAGAACATCATGGCGCTGGAGCGCAGCGTCGGAAACCTGTTGGCCAGGCATCGGTGACGGAGGTGGCATGAGCGGCAGTCGTGCGTTCTGCGCTTGTGCCCGACCGGGTGTGGGGGAGTGAATGTCGGATGCGCAGGTGATCCCGCTGCGTGCGGCGGGCCGGGAGCGGCTCGATGCGTCCGAGTCGTCGGTGCCGGACGAGCCCAGGTGGGAAGACGCCGTCATCGACGTGCTGGCGTTCGCCCGGCGGCGGTTGCTCGGTGACTACAAGGTCGACGAGTTCGGCTTCGACCAGGAGCTGACCGACGAGGTGTTCCTCCGCTTCCTGCGGCCCTTCTACGAGAAGTGGTTCCGCGTCGAGGTGCTTGGCGGTCACCACGTGCCCGCCGAACGCGGCGCGCTGGTGGTGGCCAACCACTCCGGCACGCTGCCGTGGGACGCGTTGATGACCACGGTCGCGCTGCACGACCACCTCCCGGCGGCCCGGCACCTGCGGATGCTCGGCGCCGACCTGGTGTTCCGGATGCCGATGCTCGGCGCGCTGGCCCGCAAGGCCGGCCACACGCTGGCCTGCAACCCGGACGCGGAGCGGCTGCTGACCAACTGCGAACTGGTCGGGGTGTGGCCGGAGGGCTTCAAGGGCATCGGGAAGCCGTTCAAGGACCGGTACAAGCTGCAGCGCTTCGGGCGCGGTGGGTTCGTCTCGGCGGCGCTGCGCACCGGGGCGCCGATCGTGCCTTGCTCGATCGTGGGCGCGGAGGAGATCTACCCGAAGCTGGCGGACATCAAGCCGCTGGCGCGGTTGCTGGGGGTGCCTTACTTCCCGGTCACGCCGCTGTTCCCGCACCTCGGGCTGCTGGGGGCGGTGCCGTTGCCGTCGAAGTGGTACATCGAGTTCGGGGAGCCGATCGAGACCTCCGCGTACCCGGAGGGCGCGGCGGACGACCCGATGCTCGTGTTCGGCCTCAGCGACCAGGTCCGGGAGATCATCCAGCAAACCCTGTACCGCCTCCTCGCCCAACGAACCAACGTCTTCCTGGGGTGAGTGCAGTTTCATTGAAACTGCACTCCGGCTTCGTCGGGTGAGTCGGGTGGTGGCTGTGCGCCGCGGGGGATTGCAGGGCGGGGGCCGGGTCGGTGCCGCGTTGCGGCGGGGGCCGTCAGTCGTCCATCAGCTCGTCGCGAATGCTGTCCACGTCGCCCTTGGCCAGGATGCGCTGCACGCCGATGTTGCTGCAGCCGCCGCCTGCTGCGCGCCCAGGAGATCGACCTGGAGGTCACCGAAGCCGCCAAGAAGCGGCTGACCAAGCGCGGTTTCAAGCCGGAGTTCGGCGCGCGGCCGCTGCTGCGGACCATCCGCACCGAACTGGACAACCGGATCTCCAAGCTGCTGCTGCGCGGCGAGGCGCAGCCGGGCGACACCACCGTTGCCTCGATCGAGGGTGACGAACTGGTCTGCGCCTTGGCCCGGCCGCACGCGGCGGACGTCCCGGCTTAGTCCGGGGACAAGGCGCCGGACCCGAGCCGGGTTTGAACGCGCGGGTCCCACGCGGTGCCTCGAAGATGGGGACTCCACTCGGATCGGTGATGCGAGCGGTTCGGGAATGCGCTGATCCGGGTCCCGTGGGAAGGATGGATCATGAGTCACCTTCAGGATGATCCAGGCCGACTGGTGGCCGGTCGGCTGGCGAAGATGGCGTGGCAGTCGGTCCTCGTGGTGGGTGTCTCCTCGCTCGTCGTCGGTGTGCTGGCGTTGGCCTGGCCCCGCGCGACGTTGATCGTCCTCGGGGTGCTGTTCGGCATCTACCTACTGGTCAGCGGCGTGCTGCAGATCGTCGCGGCGTTCGGCACGCACGTGGTGGCGGCGATCCGGGTGCTGGCGTTCATCAGCGGCGCTCTGTCGATCCTGCTGGGATTGCTGTGCTTCCGGGGTGAGATGCAGTCGATCCTGCTGCTGGGCCTGTGGATCGGCATCGGTTGGCTGTTCCGCGGGGTCACCCAGACGACCGCGTCGGTCGCCGACCGGGCGATGCCCGCGCGCGGCTGGCAGATCTTCATGGGCATCGTCACGGCCATGGCGGGCATCGTGCTGATCGTCTCACCGCTGGCCTCGGTGGCGCTGCTGGTCCTGCTCGGCGGGATCTGGCTGATCGTCCTGGGGGTAGTGGAGATCATCACGGCGTTCCGGATTCACCACGCTGCGACGCAGCTGGCGATGTCCGGATGACGCCGATGTCCGGGCGCGCGCGGGAGGGGCGCGCCCGGCCTTCGGGTGGGCCGGTGCGGTGGGCGGGGATGCCACCGCACCGGCCCGGTTTTCGCGTGGCCACTGTCGGTGGGGGCAGTCATGCTTTCGCGCAGGCCCGATTCCGCTACCGGTGGGAGGTTGCGATGAGTTCCCGGCTCAACCCGTACATCAGCTTCGACGGCAACGCGCGCGAGGCGATGGAGTTCTACAAGGACGTGTTCGGCGGCAACCTGACGATGAGCACCTTCGGCGAGTTCGGTGCCTCGGATCCGGGCACGACCGACAAGATCATGCACTCGATGCTGGAGAGCGGCAGCGGCTTCATGCTGATGGCCTCCGACACCCCGCCGGAGATGGAGCACAAGCCGGGCAACAACATCACGGTGAGCCTCAGCGGAGACGCCGCCTCCGGCGACGAGCTGCGCGGCTACTGGGCGAAGCTGTCCGAATCGGGCACCGTGTCGGTCCCGCTGGAGAAGCAGATGTGGGGCGACGTGTTCGGCATGTGCATGGACCGGTTCGGCATCGGCTGGATGGTCAACATCTCCGAATCGTGACCGCAGCGCAGGTAGTTCTCGGGGACGTGAGTCTTTTTGGGGGCTATGGCACGGCTATGGCAGCCCGAAGGACTCACGACCCCGAGCTCTCCCGAGCCCCGTTGCACCGCGGGGGCGTCAGGAGCGGTCGCGGCGGCGGTAGGCGAGGCCCGCGGCCACCGCGCCCGCGATGGCGCTGACTCCCATGATCGAGTTCAGGCCGATCCGGGCCGCTTTACGGCCCGTCCGGAAGTCCCGGACCTCCCAGTCCCGGGCCCGTGCGATGTCGCGCAGCCGCTGGTCCGGGTTGACCGCCACGGCCGTGCCCACCGCCGACAGCATCGGGATGTCGTTGGCCGAGTCCGAGTACGCCGTACAGCGCCGCAGGTCCAGGCCTTCACTGGCGGCCAGCGCCCGGACCGCGTGCGCCTTCGCTCGGCCGTGCAGCATCTCGCCGACCAGCCGGCCCGTGTACACGCCGTGGGAGCTCTCCGCGACCGTGCCCAGCGCGCCGGTCAGCCCGAGCCGCCGCGCGATGATCTGCGCCAGCTCCACCGGGGTCGCCGTCACCAGCCACACCCGCTGGCCCGCGTCGAGGTGCATCTGAGCCAGCGCCCGGGTGCCCGCCCAGATCCGGTCCGCCATCAGCTCGTCGTAGATCTCCTCGCTGAGTTCCACCAGCTCCGAGACCTTGCGCCCGGCCACGAACGACAGCGCCTGCTCCCGGCTGGCCTGCATGTCCTGCGGGTTCTCCCGGCCGCCGACCCGGAACTTCAGCTGCTGCCAGGCGAACCCGGCCAGGTCGGTGGCGGTGAGGAACTTGCGAGCGGCCAGGCCGCGGGCGAAGTGGAACAGCGAGGCGCCCATCATCATCGTGTTGTCGACGTCGAAGAACGCTGCGGCGGTGAGGTCGGGCGGGGTGGCCAGTGAGCCGTCCGGGCCGGGCGCTGCGGCGACGGCGGCCTCCGCGGACGCGCGGCCCGCCACCTTCGCACTGTCGATCGGATCGACGCCGGGCGCGCGCAAGCCGTTGTGGTCCGCGCCACCGGCTGAGCCTTGACGTGTCGGCACCGCCGCGCCTCCCCGGGGTCCTCCGGTGTTGTCGTGCGAAGTTCCAGGTCTTGCCGACCCGGGCCGACCCGGCTCAGCAGGCTTCTAGCTTAAGACCTGGCCGCAACCGAACTTGCGCACCTCCACCGGGGTGCGGCAACGGTCCGGTAACTGCTTCGGGGTGACTCGGCGAGCGCCTAGCGGAGATCATCGGGCAGGAGTTGCGCCAACCGCCGGATCGCGCGGTGCTGCAGCGCCTTCACCGCGCCCTCGTTGCGCTGCATCGCGGCCGCCGTCTCGGTCACGGTCAAGCCCTGCAGGAACCGCAGCCGGATGCACTCCCGCTGCTCGGGGTTCAGCTGTCGGACGCAGCGCAGCAGCTCGCGGTGGGTGGCCTCGGTGAGCACGTGTTGTTCCGGGCCCAAGTGTGTCCGGCCGACGGGCAGGTTGTCGGTGACGTCGGAGGTGGGAATCTCCAGCCGGTTCCGACTGGACTTGATGTGGTCGAGGATGAGGTTCTTGGCGATGGTGGTGAACCAAGCCGCCACGTCGCGGCCTTGGTAGCTGATCGAGGCGATCCGGCGCAGCGCCCGGAGGAACGTCTCGCTGGTGATGTCCTCCGCCAGGCAGTGGTCGCTGACCCGGAACAGCACGTAGCGGTAGACGAGCTGCGCGTACTCGTCGTAGAGGTGGCCGAAGGCGTCGTTATCGCCCTGCTGGGCGGCGCTGACGTACGCCCAGCTCTCGGTGCAGGGCTGGGTGACCGGCGCGTCGACGCTGCGGAAGGGTGCGGCTGGGGCGGGGGGTGCGAGCGTTTTCGGGCTGCTCATCTCTTGCGACCTCCTGCCATCGTTGGCTCCACCGGTGTGTGCGGGTGGGACGCATCGGTGCCGGTGTCATGTCGCGGTGTCCGGAGGACACCCGCCTCCGGCGGCCGGCCGGTCGCTCGGGCGGCCTCCGGACCCGTCGTGGTGACGCCGGGGCGGGGGCGTTGAAGGAGGAGCATACGTGTTGTTACTCGGAAGTAGGTAGTTGCCAACGGGTGATGGTTTGATCGCACAGCGTGTTCGTGACTGGGTCCTGCGTCATCCGGCAGGTGATTTTGGACACTCGACCAGTGTGGTCGGTGCTGCGGCACGTGCCTGGCCGCTGGGTACGTTGGAACCGCGAAATCAGGCCCGAATGCCAACCTGGAGTGAAGGCATGTACGAGGTGACGGTGATGACCCGCGAGGGTTGCCACGCATGCGCGGACGCGATCTCCGACGTGCGGCGGATCTGCGCGGAGCTCGGCGTTCCCTGGTCCGAGCGGGATGTGGACGCCGACTCGGAACTGCGCGCCGAGTACGGCGACCGGGTCCCGGTGATCTTGATCGATGGAGTCGAGCACGGCTACTGGAAGGTCGAGGAAGACCGCTTCCGCCGGGCCCTGGCCCGCTGACCGGTGATCTTGCCCCCGCGCCGCGCGGGTTGCGCCCGTCACGTGCGCTAGACCACGCGTTTTGGCACGTCGGGGGGCTATCGGCAATGATGGCGGGGAAGGTTTGCGCCTCCGACGGAGTCCGGCCCTGCGACTTTGTGCATGCGTTCACAAATTGGTTACGGTGTACGGGTCGGGTCGCCGGATTCTCGGTGTGGATCAGCGGATCAGATGTCGGCCGCCGGATGTCGGCGGTGTTCGCGGACGACGCCGAGGCCGTCGGGTGACAGACCGGTCGACGTCGGTGCTCCCCGTATGAGGAACGAAGTCGGGAAGTGCGCGACGACCGTCGCGCGGCTGTGCCCAAACCGGGTGCGGACGGGCGGGCAGGCCATAGCAGTAGGTAGGGCGAGGGAGATCCAGCGTGACGGCCCACGGAGCGGACGTGCAGGACGGTGACGGGCAGGCCCAGGCCGATTCCCGGACCGACTCCAAGCAGTCGCCGGCGATCGAGGTTCCCGCGGCGCGGGAGCGCGCCAGGGCGATCCCGGAAGCCGCCGTCGCCCGGCTCGCGGTTTACCTGCGGGCACTGTCCGGACTCGCCGACCAGAACGTGAACACCGTCTCCAGCGACGAACTGGCCGTGGTCGCCGGGGTCAACTCCGCGAAGCTGCGCAAGGACCTGTCCTACATCGGCTCTTACGGCACCCGCGGAGTCGGCTACGAGGTGGCGGTGCTCATCGGCCAGATCGAGCGCACCCTCGGCCTGACCCGCAAGCACAGCGTCGCGGTCGTCGGTATCGGTAACCTCGGCCACGCGCTGGCCAACTACGGCGGCTTCCCGAGCCGTGGCTTCCCGGTCTCCGCCCTGTTCGACCTCGACCCGGACCTGGTGGGGGTGCCGGTCGGCGGCATTCCGGTCAGCCACATCGATGACATCGTCGAGGTGTGCGCCGGGCGCGAGGTCACCATCGGCGTCATCGCCACGCCCGCGCAGGGCGCCCAGGAGGTCTGCGACGGTTTGGTCGCCGGGGGCGTTACGTGCATCCTGAACTTCGCGCCCGTCGTGCTGCAGGTCCCCGAGGACGTCGAGGTGCGCAAGGTCGACCTGGCGGTGGAGATGCAGATCCTGTCGTTTCACGTGGCCCGACGTCAGCAGGAAGCGGCGGCGGAAGCCGATCGGTCCGATGTGGATGGTGCGGACATCGGTCCGCCGGGCGGCGGCGGTCGGGTGCCAGGCGAGGTCGAATCGGTGAACAGGATGGTGGAACGGCTGTGAACCTGCTCACCGTCGGGATTTCCCACCACAGCGCCCCGGTGCGGATTCTGGAGCGGGTCTCGATCAGCGGAGCGGACGTCCCGAAGCTCCTCGACGAGCTGCTGCAGCGCGAGCGCATCTGCGAGGCGTTCATCATCTCGACCTGCAACCGAGTTGAGATCTACGCGGTTGCGGAGACCTTCCACGGTGGCCTGGACGACGTGACGTCGGTGCTCGCCCGGAACGCCGGCGCGGAGGTCGCTGACCTCGCCGACCACCTTTACGTCTACTACGCGGGCGCCGCGGTGGAGCACCTGTTCTCGGTGTCCGCCGGTCTGGACTCGATGGTCGTCGGCGAGGCGCAGATCCTCGGCCAGCTGCGCCAGGCCTACGGTACGGCCGACGAGAACGGCACCGTCGGCAAGACCCTGCACGAGCTCGCGCAGCACGCCCTCCGGGTCGGCAAGCGGGTGCACTCCGAGACTGGCATCGACGCGGAAGGCGCGTCGGTGGTGTCCGAGGCGCTCGCCGACGCCGAGGTCGCGCTCGACGGCTTGGCCGGACGCAGCGCGCTGGTGGTCGGCGCGGGTTCGATGGGTGGCCTGGCCGCCGCGCAGCTGAAGCGCGCCGGCATCGGCGAGGTCGTGATCGCCAACCGCAGCGCGGCCAACGGCGAGCGGCTGGCCGAGTCCTTGCGCGCCGACGGCGTCGCCTCACGCACCGCCGACCTCACGGACCTGAGCAACACGATCGCCGCAGCCGACTTGGTGGTGGCCTGCACCGGCGCGATCGGCGCGGTGGTGACCGAAGACATGGTCGCGTCGGCGCTGACGGTCCGCGACGACCGTCCGCTGCTGTGCTGCGACCTCGGCCTGCCTCGGGACATCGCGCCCGAGGTGGCCGGACTGCCCGGCGTGACCGTCGTCGGCCTGGAGAGCCTGCAGCAGCGGCTGTCCGAGAAGCAGGGCGGCAACGAGTCCGAGCGGGCCGCGCAGATCGTCGCCGAGGAACTGCACGACTACCTCGCCGCGCAACGCTCGGCCGAGGTGACCCCGACCGTGACCGCGCTGCGCAAGCGCGCCGCCGAGGTGGTGGACAGCGAGCTGCTGCGGCTCGACTCGCGGCTGCCCGAACTGGACGGCGACGTGCGGGACGAACTGGCGCGCACGGTCCGCCGCGTGGTGGACAAGCTCCTGCACGCGCCGACGGTCCGGGTCAAGCAACTCGCGTCGGTGGCCGGCGGTGCCGGCTACGCCGACGCACTCCGAGAGCTCTTCGAACTCGATCCGCAGACGCCCGCAGTGCTCGGCACCCCACAGGCCGACGAGGGCCTGCCCGGCGGGACCTCCGTCGCCCAGGCGCGGCTGCGCGATCGAGCAGGACAGGACGGTGAGGACCGTTGAACAAGACCCTCCGCATCGGCACCCGCAGCAGCGCCCTGGCGATGGCGCAGAGCTCGCAGGTCGCCGAGGAGCTGGAGAAGGCGGGTTACCCGACCCAGCTGGTCACCGTGTCGACCCCCGGTGACCGCTCGATGGCACCGATCGCCGAGATCGGTGTAGGCGTATTCACCTCCGCGCTGCGCGAGGCGCTCGCCGCCGGTGAGGTGGATGTCGCGGTGCACTCCTACAAAGACCTGCCGACCGAACCAGACCCCCGGTTGTCGCTGGCTGCTGTCCCGGTCCGGGAGGACCCACGGGACGCGCTGGTGGCACGGGACGGTCTGACGCTCGGCGAACTGCCCCCGGGGTCCGTTGTGGGCACCGGTTCGCCGCGCCGCGCCAGTCAGCTCCGGGCCCTGGGCCTGGGGCTGGAGGTGCGCGGCATCCGCGGCAATGTGGACACCCGTCTGCGGAAGGTGACCGACGGTGAGCTGGACGCCGTCGTGCTCGCCCGAGCCGGGCTGGCCCGAGTGGGCCGGCTTGCGGTGATCACGGAAACGCTCGATCCACTGCAGATGCTGCCCGCGCCCGCCCAGGGCGCGCTGGCAGTGGAATGCCGCGTCTATGACGTGGACACCGAGCACTTGCTGCAGTCCGTTTTGGACGATCAGGCCAGCCGCGCCGCGGTGGCCGCTGAGCGCGCAATGTTGTCCGCGCTCGAAGCGGGCTGTAGCGCGCCGGTCGGCGCGCTGGCCGAAGTGGTGGATGACCTCGACGAGGACGGGCGCGTGGCGCTGCGGCTGTCCGTGCGTGGGGTGGTGGCGACCAACGACGATCAGTTGGTCCGCGCCTCCATCACTGGTGAGACGACCGCCGCCGATCAGCTGGGCCGGGAATTGGCCGCCCAGCTGCTCGAAGCCAGGGCCGCTTTGCTCAGCGGACCCGGCAGTAGTTGATGGGGAGCGCCCTTATGACCCGAGCACGTAAGTCCCCCGGACGGATCGCTTTCGTGGGCTCCGGTCCCGGTGACGCCGGACTGCTCACCGTCCGGGGCCGGGATGCGGTCACCCGCGCCGCCCTGCTGGTGACCGACCCGGACGTACCCGCCGATATCGTCGGCCAGGCCGCTGACGGCGCCGAGGTCCGCCCCGCCGTGGGGGACCCGGCGGACGTGGCCAAGGACCTGGCGAACGAGGCCGCGACCGGTCGCACCGTGGTGCGGTTGGTCGCCGGTGACCCGCTGACCGCCGACGCGGTTGTCCGCGAGGTCCAGGAGGTCGCCAAGACCGGCGCCGCCTTCGACATCATCCCCGGCGTCGCCGGCGGCAGCGCGGTCCCGGCCTACGCCGGCGTCGCGCTCGGCGCGGTGCACACCGAGGTCGATGTCCGAGGCGACGTGGACTGGGCTTCGCTGGCCGCGGTGCCCGGCGCGCTGGTGCTGCACACCGCCGGCAGCCACCTGGCCGAGGCCGCTTCGCGGCTGGTGGAGCACGGCAGGCCCGCGACGACTCCCGTCGCGGTGACCTCCTCCGGCACCACCGTGGCGCAGCGCACCATCGACACGACGCTGGCGTCGCTGGCCGCCGACGCCGGTGAGCTGCAGGGCCACCTGGTGGTGACCATCGGCGACGTGGTGTCCGAGCGCAACAAGCTCTCCTGGTGGGAGTCGCGCGCCCTGTACGGCTGGAAGGTCCTGGTGCCGCGCACCAAGGAGCAGGCCGGCGTGATGAGCGACCGGCTGTGGTCGCACGGCGCCGTCTCGCACGAGGTGCCGACGATCTCGGTCGAGCCGCCGCGTAGCCCCGCGCAGATGGAGCGCGCGGTCAAGGGCCTGGTCGACGGCCGCTACCAGTGGGTGGTGTTCACCTCCGCCAACGCGGTCCGCGCGGTGTGGGAGAAGTTCAGCGACTTCGGGCTGGACGCCCGGGCGTTCTCCGGCGTGAAGATCGCCTGCGTCGGCGAGGCCACCGCGCAGAAGGTCCGCTCGTTCGGGATCATCCCGGAGCTGGTGCCCTCTGGTGACCAGTCCAGCGAAGGCCTGCTGCAGGAATTCCCGCCGCACGACGACATCCTGGACCCGGTGGACCGGGTGCTGCTGCCGCGCGCGGACATCGCCACCGAGACGCTGTCGGCAGGGTTGCGCGAGCGGGGTTGGGAGGTCGACGACGTGACGGCCTACCGCACCGTCCGCGCCGCGCCGCCGCCGGCCGAGACTCGCGAGATGATCAAGACCGGTGGGTTCGACGCGGTGTGCTTCACCTCGTCGTCGACCGTCCGGAACCTGGTCGGCATCGCGGGCAAGCCGCACGCCCGGACGCTGGTGGCCTGCATCGGCCCGAACACGGCGGAGACGGCCAAGGAGTTCGGCCTGCGGGTCGATGTGCAGCCGGAGGTCCCGCGAGTGGAGGACCTGGTGGACGCCCTGGCCGAGCACGCGGCCCGGCTCCGCGCCGAAGGCGCGCTCCCGCCGCCCCGCAAGGCCAAGCGGGCCCGCCGCAGCTGATCCGTTGACGAAGGGCACCTTCCGACCACCACCGGTCGGAAGGTGCCCTTCGTGCTTCATCCGACGGGGTGGATGCCGTCCCGTCGAGGCTGATCGGTTTGTGCTCTGTTCTGGTGAAAAGCGTTGCCGGTCAGTCGAAAGAAGCCCTTTGGTTCTGGGGTCCCGATACCGTCGCCAAGACCAGGACGACGGGGAGGAGATTCGGTGACGGTCGACAACAGGCATTCGGTGGAGGACGACAAGCAGACCCGTAAGACCGCCGACGACCTTGACCCCAAGGACTTCGAGAAAGATGACGACGACAGCTAGGGGCGGGGACTCCGCGCTTATCGCGGAGTTGCAGTCGGCTGGGCAGTTGTCCGCCAGGTACGGCTCGGCGTTTCGGGCGGTGGCGCGGGAGTGGTTCGTTCCGGACCGGATGTGGGTCCAGGAGGTCGACGGCGGTCCATACGAGCCGATGGACCGGTCTTCGGAGCCGGAACGCTGGCTGCGCAACGTCCACTCGAACCGCGTGATCGTGACGCAGTTCGACGATGGTGCGACACCTTGGCCCGAGGTCGGTTATCGCCCCACGTGTTCGGCATCCATGCCGTCAGCGGTGGCAGGAATGCTCGACGCTCTCGATATCAGCTCTGGACAGTCGGTTCTGGAGATCGGGACGGGCACGGGATACAACGCCGCGCTGCTCGCCGAACTCGTCGGCGCGCAAGGAAAAGTGACGACGATCGAAATTGACGCCGACCTCGCGGCAACCGCCCGGGCACGGCTCGAGGCGGCCGGGTACGGCCACGTCGCCGTCGTCGTCGGTGACGCCGCAGCGATGGCCGTGACCGAGAAGTTCGACAGGGTCATCGCCACCGCCGGGGTGCGTCTCGGGCAGCTTCCCGTTGGGTGGCTCGAGAACGTGCGGATCGGCGGCGTGATCCTGGCACCGATGCGGGCCGATCTCGCCTCGGGCCCCTTGGTCCGCTTCGAGATCGAGCGGGACGGCGTGGGCTGCGGGCACGCCGTGCAGGGACTGCGGGTCGGCTTCATGGAGCTCCGCTCGCACCGCGTCGCCGCGCTTGCATTCGATGGGTTGCGCTGGGACGACCCGGCCGCCGACCGGTCGCTCACTGAGGTCAGTCCGTTCAAGATGCTGATCGACGAAGCGTCCAGGTGGGCGGTGGCGGTGGCGGTTCCCTCCTGCCGGTACAGCCTGGAGCAGAAGACCCCGGAACGTGACCACGGCGTAGCGTGGCTAAGCGATCCGGTATCGGGTTCGTGGGCCAGCGTCGTCCCAGACAACCGGAGCCGCTACACCGTTCGGCAGTCGGGGCCTCGGCGGTTGTGGGACGAGGCGGAAGCCGCGTTCCGGTGGTGGCGGAGTCACGGAGAGCCGCCGCTGGAAGCCTGGCGCTGGACAGTTGCTCCCGACCGCCAGACCGTCGCACTGGCCTGACCGCCAGAACACGGGTGGCGCCTCTCCGCGAAAAGGGATGGCCGGTCGGTGCGCGGGGAGAGGACCGCACCGACCGGCCCGCGCAGGCCGGGGGACCTCGGGGTCGTCAACCGCTCCGCCCGAGCCTTGTCAGATGCGGTAGAGGGAGTCCAGGACTCCAGCAAACCTAGAAGTACGCGATCGCGTTCGATCAAGCTCATAGAACATCGATTGCCGAGCTCGAGCGAGAAACGCTGACTTTCCTCGACCGGCTCATCCAAGAAGAAGGAGGACAGCGACAGCGAAGCTCGCGCCGGAACTCAAGGTGGCCACGCCGTGGCGCAAATCGTCCCGCAGCAACAACGGTGCCGCCAACTGCATCGAGATCGCGCCGCTGCTGGAGCCCGGAACGGGAGTGCGCGATTCCAAGGACCCGGTCGGTCCTGCCCTAATAGTGTTCACGCAGCCGCAATGGTCGGCGTTCCTCGGCGGAATCAAGGCCGGCCGCTTCTCGAGCTGAGCCCTCGGCTCGTCCGTTCTGTCGGGTCGTTACGCTCGTGGTGTCACCCCGCCGAGCCTGTTTGGGGAGCCGCCGTCATGTACCCCTCGCACCGTCCGCGTCGACTTCGTCGCAACGCCGCGCTGCGCAGACTGGTTTCCGAGACTTCCGTGGAGCCCCGGCACTTGGTGCTGCCGATGTTCGTTCGCGAAGGCGCGACCGAGCCGGTGCCGATCCAGTCGATGCCCGGCGTTGTGCAGCACAGCCGCGACTCGCTGCGCAAGGCTGCCGTCGACGCCGTCAGCGCTGGTGTCGGCGGCCTGATGTTGTTCGGCGTGCCGACTACGCACGACGCCGAGGGTTCCGGCGCGATCGACCGGGACGGCATCCTCAACGTCGCGCTGCGCGACCTGCACCGCGAGCTCGGCGACGACACCGTGCTGATGGCCGACCTGTGCCTGGACGAGTTCACCGACCACGGGCACTGCGGCGTGCTGGACGAAGACGGCAACGTCGACAACGACCGCACGCTGCAGATCTACGGCGAGATGGCCGTCATGCAGGCCCAGTCCGGGGCGCACGTGGTCGGCCCCAGCGGCATGATGGACGGCCAGGTCGGCGTGATCCGCGACTCGCTGGACGCGACCGGCTTCGGCGACACCTCGATCCTGGCCTACTCCGCGAAGTACGCCTCCGCCTTCTACGGGCCGTTCCGCGACGCGGTGGACTCGCAGCTCAAGGGCGACCGCAAGACCTACCAGCAGGACCCGGGCAACGGCCGGGAAGCGCTGCGCGAGGCGGACCTGGACCTCGCCGAGGGCGCCGACATGGTGATGGTCAAGCCCGCGATCTCCTACCTCGACGTGCTGCGCGACATCGCGGGCGTCGCCGACGTGCCGGTGGCCGCCTACCAGGTCTCCGGTGAGTACTCGATGATCGAGGCCGCCGTCGCCAACGGCTGGCTGGACCGGCAGCGAACCGTGCTGGAAACCCTTACCTCGATCCGGCGGGCCGGTGCCGACATCGTCCTGACCTACTGGGCGGTCGAGGCCGCGCGCTGGCTGCAGGACGCGCGGGCATGACGGGACTGGGGCAACGGGTGGACGCGTTCGGCCGACCGGTACCCGAGCCGGCTCCCACACCACCGCAGGCGCTGCTGGTGGCGCGGTGGCTGTGGATCGGGTCGGTGCTGGTCGGCGCCGTGCAGGCGTTCATTCAGCTCGTCGACCGGCCCCAGCTGATCGCCGAGCTGCGCCAGCTGCAGCCGGCCATGTCGCAGATGGACCTCGAGGCCGCGGCCAACAGCGGGATCATGTTCACATTCCTGCTCAAGGCGATGATCCTGCTGCTGTACGTGATGCTGTCCCGACGGATGCTGGAAGGCCGGAACTGGGCGCGCATCGTGCTTACGGTCTTCGGCGGCTTCGGGATCTTCAACGCCGTGATCACCGTGCTCACCGTTTCGCTGGTCGGCACCGCGCTGATCCGCCAGTTGACCGGCGTCGCCATCACCGGTGTGGACGCCGTGTTCTCGCTGGTGGTGATGCTCGTCGAGATCACCGCGATCGTGTTCATGTACCGCCCGGATTCGAACCGGTTCTTCCAAGCGGTGCGGAACCGGCGGACCAGTAACCCAACGGAGCCGACCGGTAACGGTTGGTCATAATTCCTGGACAGGCGTCGTTGCGGTTCCTAACCTGAGCCATGTGACGCCGCCGCAGGAACCTGAGCGCGACCCGTACTCCGCCCCGCAGGCGCCCGGCCACCAGCCGTGGCGGCCGAGCTCGGTCAGCAATGCCTTCTGGGCTGGGATCGCCAGCGTGGTGGTGGGCTTCGCGCTGCTGGCGGCGGTTTTCCTGCAGGTTTCCGACGCCGAGCTGCAATTGGTGCTGCAGGAGATGGCGGCGCAGGGACAGCAGCTCACGATGGAGCAGGCGCGCGGCATCTACTCCGCGGTGGTGGTGTTGTTGACCGTCATCGTGGCCATCATCGCGGCGCTGTGGATCATGTTCCTGTTCTTCATGCGGCGCGGGCGGAACTGGGCGCGGATCGTGATCACGGTGGTCGGGGCCGTGTGGATCCTCCTCACCCTCCCGTCGATCGCCGGTGGCGCGGTGGGCGGCATCGCGAGTGCACTGCTCTCGGTGCTGCAGGTACTGACCGTCGCGGCGACCATCGTCTTCGCCTATCTCGCGCCGTCGAACCAGTACTTCCAAGCCGGTCGGCACCGATGACCGCAGCCCCTTCTTCGGCGGATGTGGGGAATTCCGGCAAGTCGCAATGATCCGCTGTACTACGGTTTCCGGGTGACAGCGCCCCAGAACCCCTGGCAGCAGGGCCAGAATCCCCAGCAGTTCGCGCCGCGCGCGGGCTATCCGCAGCAGATTCCCGCCGGGAAGCCGCGCGTGCCCGGCACCGTGGGCTTCGCCAGCGTCGTCGGGCTCGTGATGCCGCCGCTGTCCGCGGCGCTGAGCGTTCTCAACTTCGTGATCATGATCGTCATGTTCGGCAAGTACATCTCGGACATGTGGTCCGCACTCCTCGCCAACGTGATCTTCGTCGGCATCGCAGTGGTGTCCGCGGTCCTCTGGATCGTTTTCTCGCTTCTGATGCGGCGCGGGCGCGGTTGGGCCCGGACCTCGCTGGTGGTCATGTCTACGATCTGGCTGATCTACACCATCTACTCGATCGCCTCGTTCCTGGTGGCCGTCGGCGGGAACTTCGGGCCCGTCTTCAGCAGTCCCTCGGCGATCATCGGCATGGTCCAGATGTTCATCATCGTCCCGATCACGACGGCGCTCTTCATCGTCCTCGTGTTCCTGAAGCCGTCGAACGACTACTTCAAGGCCGCGCGCGGCAGGTGAGTTCGCACAAACCGGGGCGGTTCCCGGACGTCGGCGATGTCGACAGCCGAGCCGATCACTCGCGTTCCGGTCGGCGGGTGACTTCGCCCCAAACCCTTGGCAGGGGGGCCGAATCCGCACCTTCTCGCGTCGCAGCTGGTCTACCAGGTCACGATCCCGGTGTTCCTGGAACCGTCGAACGACTACATCGAACTGGTGCGGTGCAGGTGAGTTTGCGCAACCAAGTGGACAGCGACTCAGCCCTGTTCATACTGTTTGTCGCGTGACTTCACCGCAAAATCCTTGGCAACAAGGTGGGTACCCGCAGGGCGGGACTCCATCCGGCGGGTTTCCGCAGCAGTACCCGCAGTATCCGCAGTATCCGCAGTCGAATCCGTTCGCGGCGCCGCCGGTTCCGGCGCAGGAGCTGAGCGCGTTCCAGCGGCCGATCACCGTGGAGATCGCGTTCTGGATCGCGATCGTCGTGCCGCTGCTGGCCACGGTGCTGTCCGTGGTGAGCTACATGCTGCTGCAGGGCTTCGTGAACAACTCCATCTCCGGCAGCGTGGGCGACCCGGATCTCGACCAGCAGATTTCGTCCGTCGCCAACGGGGTCATGCTTTTCTTCTTCGTCTTCCTCACGATCATCTACCTGGTCCTGACCGGGTTGTGGATTCTCTTCGGCTTCAAGATGCGGGCCGGGAAGAACTGGGCGCGGATCACGCTCACGGTGTTCGCGGGCCTCTGGATGCTCTTCGGCGTCATCGCGCTGATCCAGGGCGGCGGCATGACGATGTCCGGTGACTTGGAAGGCGCGAACCTGCCCAGCTCGTACTTCGCGTTGTCCTACAGCCAGACCGGGCTGGGCCTGGTGGGGATGATCGTGTTCCTCACGTTGGCCTACCTGAAGCCGTCGAACTGGTACTTCAAGGCGGCGAGCCGGTTCTGATGGATTCGCCGCGACCGCTGCGCTACGCCATCGTCCTGTGGTGGGTGGTGGCACTCGTGCTCGCGTGGCAGACGGCGTTGATGTGGGTCGGGCGCGCCGAACTGGCGGGACGGATGATCGAGCGGCGCCAGGCCACAGCCGCGGACGCGGTGGAGCGCACGCAGCAACTGCTCATGATGAACACCGGGATCGCCGCGGTGCTGGCGGCGGCCTACCTGGTGTTGGGGGCGCTGCTGTTCAAACGGCGCCCTTGGGCCCGCGTCGTGCTGTCGGCGTTCGCACTGCTGCACCTGGTGATGCTGCTGGGCACCGGGGCGGTGTTCAGCGTGAACGCGGTCCTGCTCATCCTGGGGGCCGTCGCCGCAGTGCTGATGTGGCTGCGTTCGAGCACGGACTGGCTGACGGGTGAGCATGACTGAACTGATGCTGTATTCGGAGCGCGGCAGCAGTTGGTGGCCGTTGCTGTGGGGACCAGTGTTCGCGCTGCTCGGGTTCGGCGTCGAGGCGTTGACACCGGGCCCGGTGAACGCGACGGCGTGGCTGCTGGTCGGCGGTGTGCTCGCGGCCGCCGCCGCGATCTGGGTGTACGGCCGCCGCCGACTGGTTTCGGTGCGGCTGACGCACGCAGAGCTGGTGCAGGGGCGGGAAGAGCTCGCGGTCAGCCGCATCGCGGCGGTCACCGATGTAGGAGCGCCGGTTGGGGCACGAGTGCTTGGCGGAAGCTGGACGGTCCCGAGGGGAACGGGTGAGGTGCCGCTGCGACTCGAACCCGACGAAGTGGTCCTGGCCTGGGCGAAGGACCCCGAAGCCCTGTTGGCGGCCCTGGCCCGCCTGGTGGAGGAGTAGTCGCTCATGGCTGCGCTGGGCGGTTGGAGTAGCGCTTGCTCGGCTGTTTGCGGTGTGCACGGTGCGTCGTGAGACGCTTCTTCGCGTGACGACTCCCCAACCGTGGCCTGCTGACGGGCCGAAGCTCACAGTCGACACCGAAAGCGCCGAGCACGCCGACGAACCAACCCGTTCAGCCGGGCTGAACCAGCCGTGGCGGGCCGCCGTGGCCGGGATCGAGCTGGTCGTGGCCGTGGTGCTGGTGCTCGTGGGTTGGTGGGCGTGGCAGCGCGGAACGGTGACGATCTACCTGCCGGGACCGCAAGGCGCCGTCGACGTCGTCACCAGGTCGATCGGGAGCTGGCTGGGCACCTCCGTGGGTGCGGTGACGCTGGCCGGGTTGCTGCTGCTTGACGCGATCCGGCAGTCGGTGCTGGCGTCGCGGGCTCGCCGCCGGGAGTCCAACGGGGTGTGACCGGTCACTGCGCCGCGCCTGTCAGACTGGGGACGTGACAGCTCCTGCGAACCACGCATCGAATTCGAACGACGATCCGGCTCCGCGGTCGCGGCAGCTGTTCGAGCGCGCGCTCGCGGTGACGCCGGGCGGCGTGAATTCGCCGGTCCGGGCGTTCCACTCGGTAGGCGGCACACCGCGTTTCATGGTCCGCGGCGAAGGTGCCTACCTGTGGGACGCCGACGACAACCGCTACGTCGACCTGGTGTCCTCCTGGGGGCCGATGATCAACGGCCACGCGCACCCCGACGTGGTTCG
The DNA here is from genome assembly GCF_053599315.1 of Saccharopolyspora sp. NPDC000995. NCBI lineage: Bacteria > Bacillati > Actinomycetota > Actinomycetes > Pseudonocardiales > Pseudonocardiaceae > Saccharopolyspora > Saccharopolyspora sp. NPDC000995. Next base: position 26,482 of record NZ_JBSFLZ010000013.1, on the reverse strand, counting down.
GGCGGTGCAGGAAGCCGCTTCGCACGGTCTTTCCTTCGGCACGCCGGGTGCCGGTGAGATCGACCTCGCCCGGGAGATCATCGACCGCGTCGAACCGGTCGAGCAGGTCCGGCTGGTCAACTCCGGCACCGAGGCGACGATGAGCGCCGTCCGGCTGGCCCGCGGGTTCACCGGCCGCCAGAAGATCGTCAAGTTCGCCGGCTGCTACCACGGCCACGTCGACGCGCTGCTGGCCAGCGCCGGCTCTGGGGTCGCCACCCTTGGGCTGCCGACGTCGCCGGGCGTCACCGGTGCGCAGGCGGCGGACACCATCGTGCTGCCCTACAACGACCTCGAAGCCGTGCGGCAGGTCTTCGCCGAGCAGGGCGACCAGATCGCCTGCGTGATCACCGAGGCCGCGGCGGGCAACATGGGCGCGGTCGCGCCGCTGCCCGGTTTCAACGCCGCGCTGCGGGAGCTCACCAGCGCCGCTGGGGCGCTGCTGATCATGGACGAGGTCATGACCGGTTTCCGCGTTTCCGCGGCCGGTTGGTTCGGTATCGACGGCATCGCCGGTGACCTCTACACGTTCGGCAAGGTGATGTCCGGCGGGCTGCCCGCGGCGGCCTTCGGCGGACGTGCCGACATCATGGCCCGCCTCGCCCCGTCCGGGCCGGTGTACCAGGCGGGAACGCTGTCCGGGAACCCAGTCGCTGTCGCCGCCGGGCTGGCCAACCTGCGCGCCGCCGACGCCGAGGTATACGCGGCGCTGGACCGCAACAGCAAGCGGCTCGGAGATCTGCTCGGCGCGGCGCTGACCGCAGAAGGTGTGCCGCACCAGATCGCAAACGCCGCGAACATGGTCAGCGTCTTCTTTAGCGAGACCCCGGTGCACAACTACGAACAGGCACAGGCCCAGCAGGTCTGGCGGTTCCCCGCGTTCTTCCACGAGCTGCTCCGGCGCGGCGTGTACGCGCCGCCGAGCGCGTTCGAGTCCTGGTTCGTCAACGCGGCGATGGACGAGGCGGCATTCGAGGCGATCGCCGAAGCTCTGCCGTACGCCGCCCGGGCCGCCGCCGCGGCCACCTCCCCGGAGGCGCGCGCATGACTGGCGAGAAGACCGTGGTGCACTTCCTGCGCCACGGCGAGGTGCACAACCCCGACGGCATCCTCTACGGCCGTCTGCCGGGATACCGGTTGTCGGACCGGGGCGAACAGCAGGCCAAGATCGTGGCGGAGTTTCTGACCGGGCGCGAGGTCACGCACGTCGTCGCTTCGCCGCTGCAGCGCGCCCAGCAGACGGCCATGCCGATCAGCGCGGCGTTCCAACTCGACGTGGCCACCGATGACCGGCTCATCGAGGCAGACAACCGCTTCGAAGGCCTGAAGGTCTCGGTCGGGGACGGTGCGCTGCGGTCGCCGAAGCACTGGCCGAAGCTGCGGAACCCGCTGCGTCCGTCGTGGGGCGAGCCGTACCTGCAGATCGCACACCGCATGCTGGGCGCGGCGCACCGGGCCCGGGCGGCCGCCGCCGGTCACGAGGCGGTGTGCGTTTCCCACCAGCTGCCGATCTGGACGCTGCGCCGCTTCCTGGAAGGCAAGCCGATGTGGCACGACCCGCGGCGGCGGCAGTGCTCGCTGGCGTCGCTGACGAGCCTGGTGTTCCGCGGCGAAGAACTGATCCGGATCGCTTACGTCGAACCGGCCGGGGAAACCGATCCGAAGGTGACAGGGGCATGAAACGACAGTTAATGCGGTTCGGGCTGGTCGGTGCGGCGTTAGCGCTGGTCGCCGGCTGCGCGACCCAGGGCGACGATGCCGTCTCGCAGGGCGGCGGCGGTGAGTTCACCTTCGTCTCGCCCGGCGGGCAGACCCGCATCTTCTACCCGCCGGAGCAGCGCGGCCGGGTTTCCGGCATGTCCGGCGAGAGCCTCCTGGAACCGAACAAGCAGATCGGGCTGGACGACTTCAAGGACAAGGTCGTCGTCCTGAACATCTGGGGCTCGTGGTGCGGGCCGTGCCGGTCCGAGGCGGACGACCTGCAGGCGGTGCAGGACAAGACCGCCGCCCAGGGCGTCCAGGTGCTCGGCATCAACGTGCGGGACAGCCAGAGCGCCGCCGCGGACTTCCACCGCGACCGGAAGCTGACCTATCCGTCGATCTTCGACCCCTCGGGTCGCACGCTGCTGGCGCTGCGGCAGTTCCCGCGCAGCACCGTCCCGGCCACGATCGTCCTGGACCGGCAGCACCGCGTCGCGGCGGTCTTCCTGACGGAGATGTTGGAGAGCGAGCTGCTCCCCGAAGTCCAGAAGGTCGCCGCCGAACAGAGCTGAGGGTTCCAGGCCCGTCAGGGTTCCAGGCCCGTGCCGGTGGGTGAGCGCGAAATCGCCGCTCCGGACCACTCCGTAGTCCAGGTGGTGGCCCGTTCGGAAGTGGGCGTGCTGGGCTCTGGCCCGGTGTGATGCTCGGCTCCTGGCGGTCCGGAGGGTGTGCAGTGGTCCCGAAAACGCGGGACCTACGGCCCTGGCCGGAACGCGTCGTGCCTGCCCAAGGCGTCCACCAGGAAAGATGTGGGGCGGTTCACCGAGCCCGGTGGTAGATCGCCCTATTGACTTTCCTACCCTCGAAGTGTGAACCCCACTGAGCTCGCCGCGACCGGTCCGCTGCTGTTCGCGGCGGCGATCGCAGTGCTCGCCGGGGCGATCAGCTTCGCCTCGCCCTGCGTAGTGCCGCTGGTGCCCGGATACCTGGCCTACCTGGCCGGTGTCGTCGGCGCCGAGGCGCCGCCGCTGGACGTCGCGGAGGCCGAGCAAGGCCGCCGCGGGCGTTGGCGGGTCGCCGGAGCCGCCCTGCTCTTCGTAGCCGGGTTCACCGTTGTCTTCGCCTCGGGAACGCTCCTCCTCCTCGGGCTGTCAGACGTGCTGTTGGCCAATGAGCTGCTGTTGCAGCGCATCGGCGGGGTCGTCACGGTCGCGATGGGGCTGGTCTTCCTCGGTTTCGTGCCCGCCCTGCAGCGCGACGTCCGGCTGCACCGGGTGCCACGCGCCGGGGTGTGGGGTGCGCCGCTGCTGGGAGCTGTGTTCGGGCTCGGCTGGACGCCGTGCCTGGGCCCGACGCTAGCCGGGGTCACGTCGGTGGCGATCGCTACCAACGCCGGGACCGGTATGGCGGTCCGCGGCGTACTGCTCGTCCTGGCCTACTGCGTGGGCCTGGGGCTGCCGTTCGTGCTGCTGGCGATCGGGGCCCGGTGGGCGATCCGAAGCGCCGGCTGGTTGCGTCGGCGTGCCCGCGCCATCCAGATCGCGGGTGGCGTGCTGTTGGTGGTGGTGGGCCTGCTGCTCGTCACCGGTTTGTGGGGAGAGCTGATCGCGGTGCTGCAGGGTCCGATCGCCGGTTTCGAGACGCTGATCTGATGTCCGGATTCCTCAAGGCGACCCTGGCGTTCGTGCGCAACACCTGGCGCGGGCTGACCTCGATGCGCACCGCCCTGGTGCTGCTGTTCCTGCTCGCGCTCGCCGCGCTGCCAGGTGCGCTGATCCCGCAGCGCTCGCTGAACCAGACCGAAGTGGACCGGTACTTCAACGATTACCCGAATCTGGCGCCGATCCTGGACAAGCTCGGCGCGTTCGAGGTGTTCAGTTCGGTCTGGTTCGCCTCCATCTACGTGCTGCTGTTCATCTCGCTGATCGGCTGCCTGCTGCCACGCTGCTGGGAGTACTACAAGCAGTGGCGCAGCAAGCCGGTCCGGACGCCGCGCAACCTCGGCCGGATGCCGCACTACGAGCAGGCCACCCTCGACGCCTCGGTCGACGAGGTGATGACCTCCGCCCGCAAGCGACTGCGCGGCTGGCGCATGGTTGAACGCGAAGATGACGATGGCGCGCTTTCGATCAGCGCCGAGCGCGGTTTCCTGCGGGAGATCGGCAACCTCGTCTTCCACTTCGCCCTGGTGGGCATGCTCATCGGCGTCGCAGGCGGTAAGTTGTACGGCTACGAGGGCCAGGTCATCGTGGTCGCCGACGGCTCCGAGTTCTGCAACTCCGGGACCTACAACTACGACTCCTTCCGCGCCGGGCTCACCGTCGACGGCACCCAGCTCAACCCGTTCTGCGTGCGCCTCAACGACTTCGAAGTGAAGTACCAGCCGACCGGGCAGGTCGAGAGCTACCGCGTCGACATGCAGTACCAGGCCGGCGGCGACCTTGACACCAACACCTGGCAGCCTTACCTACTGCAGGTCAACCACCCGCTGCGCATCGCCGGCGACCGCGTCTACCTGACCGGCAACGGCTACGCCCCGAAATTCACGGTTACGTTCCCCGACGGCCAGCAGCGCACCGGGCTCATCCAGTGGCAGCCGGTTTCCGTTCAGACGATGCTGTCGCAGGGCGCCACCAAATTCGATCCGCCGGGCGTGCAGGACGAGGTGCAGCGGCGTCAGCGCCAGCTCGCGATCACCGGCCTGTTCGCGCCCACCGCCACCTTCGACGGCAAGGTCCTGAGCTCCGGCTTCCCGGACCTGCTCGATCCGGCCGTGGCCGTGGACGTGCTACGCGGCGACCTCGGCCTAGACTCCGGCCGCGGCCAGTCGATCTTCAGCGTCGACCAGTCCATGGTGGACCAGGGCAGGCTCAAGCGGGTCGCCCGGCAGAACCTGCGCCCCGGCGAGGAGATCCGCCTCGACGACGGCACCAGGGTCCACTTCGACGGCGTCGAACGCTGGGCCAACCTGCAGGTCTCGCACGACCCGTTCCAGCCGTGGGTGCTCGGCTTCGCCATCGCGATCATCTTCGGCATCGGCACCTCGCTGACCATCAAGCGCCGCCGGGTGTGGGTCCGTGCCGTACCGAGCCCGGAACCGGGTGATTCCGGTTCCGCGCGTACCGTTGTCGAAGTCGGCGGACTCGCCCGGACCGATCAGGCCGGGTATGGCGAGGAGTTCACCAGGCTGACCGCCGACCTGCTCGGCACGGGTGTCGATCACTCGCCGCAGTCACGCGCGGTCGCAGGGCCCGTGCGCGAAAGGAAGAGCTGATGCCGGTCAATCAGACGCTGTCGACCTACAGCGACATGGCGTACGCGACCTCCGTGGTCGTCTACATCGCCGCGATGTTGCTGTACTTCGGGGAATTCGCTTACGGCAGGACCGGGGTGGGAGTCCGCAAGCGCGAGTCGACGCTGGTCAATGCCGGTGGAGGGGCCACCTCGACACCGGTGATCGGGCACGTTGAGACCCCGCAGAAGCGCCCGCTGAGCGAGCGCCTCGGCGGCATGGCCGTCGCCATGACCGTGCTCGGCGCGTTGGTGCACGCTGCCTCTCTTCTGTTGCGCGGTTTCGCCACCGGCCGGGTGCCTTGGGGCAACATGTACGAGTTCGGTTCGGCGATCTGCCTGGCCGCGGTGGTCGCCTGGGTCATCGTGCTGTTCCGGCAACTGCGCGCCGAGCGCCGCGAGTCCACCCCGGCGCAGCTGCGCGGGCTCGGTGGCTTCCTGATGCTGCCGGTCATCCTGCTGCTGTTCCTCTCCGGCACGGTGCTCTACGCCAAGGCCGCCCCGCTGCAGCCGGCGCTGCAGTCCTACTGGATCGTGATCCACGTCGCGGCGGCGATCGTTTCCAGCGGTGCCCTGCTCTTCGCCGGTGTCTCGAGTGTGCTTTACCTGCTGCGGTGCCGGTTCGAGAACAACCCGCTGAAGCTGGCCAGGTTCGGCTCCCGGCTCCCGACCAGCCAGGCGCTGGACCGGATGGCCTACCGCGCCACCGTGATCATCTTCCCGATCTGGACGTTCGCGATCGTCGCTGGCGCGATCTGGGCGGAGGCAGCCTGGGGCCGGTTCTGGGGCTGGGACCCGAAGGAGACCTGCGCGTTCGTCGCGTGGGTCGTCTACGCCGCATACCTGCACGCCCGCGCCACCGCCGGCTGGCGGGGCGTCCGGGCAGCGTGGATCAACATTTTCGGTCTGGCCGTCATGATCTTCAACCTGTTCTTCATCAACATCGTCGTCGCCGGGCTTCACTCGTACGCTGGACTGTGAGTTCGTGATCTGCGTCGGTCGGTGCGCCGCCGCGAATCGGCGGCAACGGCCGCATTTCCCAGCGTGCCGCCCGCCACCTGCGTAGTTCGGTCTCCCCGCGCGGCGACCGTCGGCGGAAATGACCTGCCACCCCCGGTGACTTGTGGGTATATCTGGGACTACCGTGCCTTGCGGAGACGGGGAGATCTCGGTTCGGTCCGGCAGGGCCCGACTCAATTGTTGGAGGGAAGGCAACGGTGACCGGTCAGTACGAAGAGCCCGTAGCGCGGCGCGAGACGGGTACCGCCTCGACGCAGGCCGACGGTGCGGTCGCCGAGCCGCAAACCACGGGCGACGGCGCCGCGTCGGCTCCGGACGGTCCGCATGTCGAGCCAACGACGTCTCCGGGGCAACCGCAGCACACGGCCGCCGGGCACCTGACACCGTCGTACGTGGCCCCGTCGCAACCCGAGCAGTCCGGCGCATACTCGACGGCCGACGCGCCGCAGCCGTACTACCCGGGCGGTGCACCGAGCGGCTCCGCAGCCCCGCCGCAATACGCCGATCCGAACCAGTCCGGCCCGCAGCAGTTCCCGCCGGGGCCAGCCGCCGGTCCGCAGCAGCAGCCGAACACCTCGGGTGCGCACCCGTCGCCCGGAGCGCAGTCGGGGCCCTACTCGGTTTCCGGTGGACCCTCCGGGCCATTTCCGCCAGTTTCCGGAGGGCAGTCCGGACCGTACGCGCCGGTGTCAGGCGGGCAGTCCGGACCGAATCCGACCGCGGGTGAGCAGCCCTTCCCCGTGCACCCGTACGCGCCGCAGAACCCGCAGGGCGGGCCGCAACCGGGCCCGCAGCAGTCGTTTTCGTCATACCCCCAGGCTGCCCCGCCCGGTGGTGCCGGGGATCAGCCATTCGGTCAGGACCTCTCGTCCGCTCAGCTGCTCCGGCCGACCAAACGGTCACCCCAGTCGGGTTGGCGCAAGGCCGTCTACCTGGCCAGCGGCAAGACCATGAACCTCGGCGAGGGGCCGGCCGATCGGCAGCGCCGCGAGCTGATCGCCCGGATCAACCAGCCGCTGCAGGGCTGCTACAAGATCGCGATGCTGAGCCTCAAGGGCGGTGTCGGCAAGACCACGACCACCGCGACGCTCGGCTCCACCTTCTCGTCGCTGCGCGGCGACCGGGTGATCGCCGTCGACGCGAACCCGGACCGTGGCACGCTGAGTCAGAAGATCCCACTGGAAACCACTGCGACCGTGCGGCACCTGCTGCGCGACGCGCACCGGATCCGCAAGTACAGCGACGTCCGTTCCTACACCTCGCAAGGGCCGAGCCGACTGGAGATCCTCGCCAGCGAACAGGATCCGGCCGTTTCCGAAGCCTTCAGCGAAGACGACTACCGGCGCACCGTCACGCTGCTGGAGCACTTCTACAACGTGGTGTTGACCGACTGCGGCACCGGCCTGATGCACTCCGCGATGAAGGGCGTGCTGGACCTGGCGGACTCGCTGATCATCGTGTCGTCCAGCTCGATCGACGGGGCGCGCAGCGCTTCGGCCACATTGGACTGGCTGGACGCGCACGGCTACGGCGACCTGGTGTCCCGGTCCGTCGCGGTGATCAACTCGGTGCGCCCGGCGTCCGGCAAGGTCGACGTGGACAAGTTGGCCGCGCATTTCGGGGCTCGCTGCCGCGCGGTTTCGAGGGTCCCGTTCGACCCGCACCTGGAAGAAGGCGCGGAAGTGGAGCTGGATCGGCTCGACGCGCCCACCAGGATGGCGCTGCTGGAACTGGCCGCGATCGTGGCCGACGACTTCCCGCACGCCTCCGGCCGTAACCGGGGCTGATGGCGCGTTGTGTGGGCGCTGCCGCCCACACCGGCGGCGCGCTCAGTCGTCCTCTCCGGATCGCGGCTTGCGCTGCTCGTCGCCGAGCCGGCGTAGGAACTCGGGGTCGTCGTCCGGAGCGATGGGGGCCTGCCGGGGGCGTCGCCCTGCCACCCCAGTCACCTGGGGGCCGAAGGCCTTCCACATCAGCACGACGACGGTGAGCGCGCCGATCGCTGCCAGGACGTAGATCATCGTGGCCACCTCCAACTGTTCCGCTTCGAGATTAGCCAATCCCGGGTGCGGTTGTCGTCGTCGCAGGTGGCACTGCCGATGGCGGATCCAGGTGGCGCCTCGCGTGGTGGGCGAGGCGCCACCTGGATCGGCGGTCGCCGGGACCGCCGGCGATCTTCAGATCTTCGGTGGCGGGGTGCTCTCCGGCGTCCGAGGCGCCGGGTCGCACCGATCGCCGCTCAGGCCGATCGGTTGACGTCGTTGGTCAGCTCGGCCAGCAGGGCGCGCACCTCGGACTCGCGGAAGCGGCGGTGGCCGCCGGGGGTCCGGATGGAGCCGATCCGGCCGGCGGTCGCCCACCGGGTCACGGTCTTGGGATCGACCCGGAAGAGCGCCGCGACCTCACCGGGGGTGAGGAGCTGCTCCTGACCGTTCTGGCGAGGCTGCTGGGTCGTCGCGGTCACAGGTGACCTCCACGTTGCGAGTAGTGGGTTTTCGGGCATTCCGGTCGCATCCTGGCACCTCGATGGTCAGGTACTCGAACATTTGGGTTTAGGTAAAGGGAAGGTAAGGGACGAAAACGGCGCTTCGGGCGGGGCCGCACTGGGTGCGGTTCTGTTTGCTCTAACCTGGATGACGTGCAGGAACAGCAAGGAGTCGGAACCGCGAACCAGGGCTCGAAGCCGAACCTCGTGCGCGACATCGTGCTCTACACCGCCGCCAGGCTTGGAATGGTGGCTGCGGTGGCCGCGGTGTTGATGCTGGTGCACGTCCCCGCCCTGGTCGCGCTCGCGGTCTCCGTAGTGGTCGTGATGCCGTTGTCGATGCTCGTGTTCGGTCCGCTGCGCCGCAGGGTCGCGGTCGGCATGGCGGAACGTGCGGCCGAACGCCGGGAGCATCGAGAAGAGCTCCGCGCGCAGCTGCGCGGCGAGAGAACCTCGGAAGCCCAGTGACCGACAACGCCCAAATCGACCGTTCCTGCGCCCGAACGCGCAGCTGGACCAGCGAAGCGGTCCGCATCATTGAGGCGGACGCGAACCGTAGCGCGGACACCCACCTGCTGCGCTTTCCGCTGCCCGCAGAGTGGGGCGTCGATCTTTACCTCAAGGATGAGTCAACACATCCGACTGGTTCGCTCAAGCACCGGTTGGCCAGATCGCTGTTCCTGTACGCGATCTGCAACGGTTGGGTGACGGAAAACACACCGGTCATCGAGGCGTCGTCGGGCTCCACGGCGGTTTCCGAGGCCTACTTCGCTCGCCTGCTGGGGTTGCCGTTCATTGCCGTGATGCCCCGATCTACCAGCCGCGAGAAGGTGTCGCTCATCGAGTGGCAGGGCGGCCGCTGCCACTTCGTGGACGAGCCGGGCGCGATCTACACCGAGTCCCGCAGGTTGGCCACCGAGCTCGGCGGCCACTTCATGGACCAGTTCACGAACGCCGAGCGGGCCACCGACTGGCGTGGCAACAACAACATCGCCGAGTCGATCTTCGAGCAGCTCGCGCTGGAACCGCACGCCGAACCGGCTTGGGTGGTGGTCGGTGCGGGCACCGGCGGCACCAGCGCGACGATCGGGCGCTATCTGCGCTACCGCAGGCACAACACGCAACTGGCCGTGGTGGACCCCGAGCACTCGGTGTTCTTCGACGCCTGGCGGGACGGCGACCCGACGCGCACCAGCGACTCCGGGTCGCTGATCGAAGGCATCGGGCGGCCGCGGGTGGAGCCGTCGTTCGTCGGGCAGGCGATCGACCGGATGATCAAGGTGCCGGACGCGGCATCGATCGCCACGATCCGCTGGGTCGAAAAAATTCTGGGGCGGCGCGTCGGTGGCTCCACCGGGACAAGCCTGTGGGGCGTGTTCAGCCTGGTGTCGGAGATGATCCGGCAGGGCCGCAGCGGCAGCATCGTGACGCTGCTCTGCGACGGCGGGGAGCGCTACACGCACACTTATTTCGACGACGAATGGGTTGCCGAGCGCGGCCTGGACCTGACCGTGCCGGCCAAGATCCTGGACCACTTCCACGCCACCGGCGAGTTCCGGGCAGACTGAGCGCGGAGCCCACGCAGGAAGGTTGGTGTGTCGGTGAGGCGTTGGGGTTGGCTTTCCGCGGTCGCACTGCTCGCAATGGCGGCCGGTTGCACACCCGGCGAGCAGACTCCGCCGACCGCCGCGCCGACGAGTCAGACCACTTCCGCGGCGGAGTCCACGACGGAATCCGCGGCGCCGTCGATCACCCGGAGCGTCCCGCCCGAACAGCGGAAACGGCTGGCAGACCTGCCTGCCGACCAGCTCTGCGGACTGGTCGACCAGGACGAGCTGAGCGCGCTGGCGTTCCCGGTGCAAAGCGGTGCTTCGCGGGAGGTCGGGTTCGATCCGCCGGTGCGCGGCTGCACCTTCCAGGCCCGTTCCGGTGGGCGTTCCGTGGTGATCGGCGTCCAACCCGAAGGTTTTGCGAAGCTCGGCCGCGACGAGGTGGATCTGGGCACCGTCCGCGGGACGCGGACCATGCACGCGAACGACTGCACTGTCTTCGCCGGTGTAGCGGGCGCAACGCTGCAGGTCGCTGTGACGGCGAGCGATGTGGGTACCGACCAGTGCGAGAAAGCCCAGCACATCGCGCAATACGTGCTTGCCGCCGTCGTGGTGTGACCGGGTTTCGGAGCGTGTGTCTCCGTTGGACGTGCGGAAATGCCGACCACGGCTGGATGACGATCGCGCGCATCGCTGCGAGGACTTGAGTGTGCCCTGCTTCGTCGGGCGGGGCACATCCGCAATCAGCCGAAGGCCACGGCGAGGGCGGTGAGGATCGACCAGGCCAGCATGGCGAAGCCGGTGTCGCGCAGCGCCGGGATCAAGGCGCGTCCCTGCGAGCCGCCGACCACCGCGCGCAGTGAAACGATGAGCAGCGGCAGCGCGAGGAACCCGAGCAGCGCCCAGGAATTGCGCAGCCCGATCAGGACAGTGATCAGGAACGGGATGAGTGTCAGCGCGACGTAGAGCGTGCGGGTGTCGCGGTCGCCCAGCATCACCGCGAGGGTGCGCTTGCCGGTGACCCGATCGGACGGGATGTCGCGGAGGTTGTTGGCGACCAGGACCGCGCTGGACAGCGAGCCGATGCCCACCGCGGCGCCGATGCCGGAGCCGGAGATCGTGTCGGCCTGCACGTACATGGTGCCCAGGACGGCGACCAGGCCGAAGAAGACGAACACGGCGATCTCGCCGAGGCCCGCGTAGCCGTAGGGGCGCTTGCCGCCGGTGTAGTACCAGGCCCCGGCGATGCAGAGCCCGCCGATGGCCAGCAGCCACCATTGTCCACTTAGGACCACTGCGCCTAGGCCGGCGACCGCCGCGAGTCCGAAGCAGGCCCAGGCCGCCATGCGCACCGCGGTCGGCCTCGCCGAACCCGAGCCGACGAGACGGAACGGCCCGACCCGGTCGTCGTCGGTGCCGCGGATCCCGTCGGAATAGTCGTTGGCGAAGTTCACCCCGATGATCAGCAGCATGGAGACGATGAGCGCTAGAACCGCGGTCACGGGGTCGAACTTGTCGATCCCCGCCGCTGCGCCGGTGCCGGCGAGCACTGGTGCGATCGCATTCGGGAAGGTGCGGATGCGAGCGCCTTCGATCCATTGAGCGACAGTCGCCATGGAAGCCATCTTCGCGCACCCGTGAGGGCCGTCGGCGAGAGCCTCCCTGCCGGAGTCAGGGATCGAGCTGGGCTGCCAACGCGCGTCGGTCCGGCTTTCCGGGCCCACGCAGCGGCAACTCCGCGAGGAAAGCGACGCGCTTCGGCGTGGCGGCCGCACCGAGGCGCTCGCGGACCGCGGCGCGGAGGGCGACCGGAGCCGGCGGATCAGCCGGGTCCGCTGGCACGACCGCCGCGACCACTGCCTGGCCCCATTCCTGGTCCGGCACGCCGAGCACGCATGCCTCGCGGACCCCGTCCTGCTCGGTGAGGACCCGCTCGACCGCCAGCGGCGCGACGTTCACCCCGCCGGTGACGATCATGTCGTCGGTGCGGCCCAGCACCTCCAGCCGGTCGCCCCGCCAGCGGCCCAGGTCGCCGGTGCTGAACCAGCCGTCGGTGAACGCCACCGCGTCCGGCTGGTGCCGATAACCCCTGGCCAGCATCGGTCCGGCCAGGCGGATCGGCCCGGTCTCGCCGTCGATGTGGACCTTCGCGACGTCCAGCGGCTGCCCGTCGTAAACGCAGCCGCCCGAGGTCTCGCTCATCCCGTACGTCGTGGTGACGCCGATTCCGCAGTCCCGGGTCCGCCGCAGCAAGGCTGGTGGGGTGGCCGCGCCGCCGAGCAGCACCGCGTCGAATTTCCGCAGCGTGACAAGGGCATCGCCGCCCGCGTCGAGCAGCCGGGACAGCTGGGTGGGCACCAGGGCCGTGTAGTGCGGGCCGTCCGCTGCGAGCACCTGGCTGGCGGCCTCGGTGAACCGGTCGGGGCGGAACCCGGCGGAGGTGTCGATGGCGTGCGGGCTGGTTCCCGCCAGCAGTGCCCGGACCAGGACCTGGATGCCCGCGACGTGGTGCGCGGGCATCGCCAGCAGCCAGTGGCCGGGGCCGTCGAGGCGGCGGTGGGTGGCTTCGGCGGAGGCGCGCAGAGCCGATGTCGGGAGCAGCACGCCCTTTGGCGTGCCGGTGGAGCCTGAAGTGGCGATGACCAGCGCGGTTGGGTCGTCGGGGTGGTCTTCGGCATCGGCCAGCGGCGAGCCGTCGGCGAGGGCTGCGACGAGCCGCTGAGCTTCCTCCGCGTTTCCTGCGGCGACTGGCAGCAGGGCCGGGCCGTCGCCGTCCAGTGCCCGCGTCAACGCAGGTAGCACGTCCAAAGCGCCAGTTCCGGGCGGTACGGAAAGCGGCTGCAGGTCGCGGGCTTTCGGCATCTGCCCATTGTCGGCGAGCGGCGGCCCCGCAGGCTGCCCCACCGCGGCGAGAACTTCGACACTCGATCACCTGTTCTAGCGATCAAGTGTTCGAATTTTTGGCCGATGAAATTGGTACGCGCTTGGAAGGAGCCGACAATGATGGTTTTGATCGTGCTGGTGTGCCCGGCCGACCTGCTGGTGGACCTCTTCTTAGGCCGATGGCCGGCAGGGGATGGCGGGAAGGACCGGTTCCATGCCGGGAAAAGCGGTGCGAGCCCGCGCGGAACCGATCCCGACGACTCAGAAGTACCAGGGGTAGGCGGACCAGTCCGGGGTCCGCTTCTGCAGGAACGAGTCGCGCCCTTCGACGGCTTCGTCGGTCATGTAGGCGAGGCGGGTGGTCTCACCGGCGAACAGCTGCTGGCCGACCAGCCCGTCGTCGATGGCATTGAAGGCGTACTTGAGCATGCGCTGCGCAGTCGGCGACTTGCCGTTGATCTCGCGGGACCACTGCAGCGCGGTGGCCTCCAGTTCGTCGTGCGGGACGACGAGGTTGACCATGCCCATCTGGTGAGCCTGCTCGGCGGTGTAGGGGCGCCCGAGGAAGAAGATCTCCCGGGCGAACTTCTGGCCTACCTGGCGGGCGAGGTAGGCCGAGCCGAAGCCGCCGTCGAAGCTGCCGACGTCGGCGTCGGTCTGCTTGAAGCGGGCGTGCTCGGCGCTGGCGATGGTGAGATCGCACACGACGTGCAGGCTGTGCCCGCCGCCGGCGGCCCAGCCCGGTACGACCGCGATGACGATCTTCGGCATGAACCGGATCAGTCGCTGCACTTCGAGGATATGCAGCCGCCCGGCGCGGGCCGGGTCGACCGACTCGGCGGTCTCGCCGTCGGCGTACTGGTACCCGGAACGACCGCGGATCCGCTGATCGCCGCCGGAGCAGAAGGCCCAGCCGCCGTCCTTGGTGGACGGGCCGTTTCCGGTGATCAGCACGCAGCCGACGTCGCTGGTCATGCGTGCGTGGTCCAGGGCTCGGTACAGCTCGTCGACGGTGTGCGGGCGGAAGGCGTTGCGGACGTCCGGGCGGTCGAACGCGATGCGCACGGTGCCTTTCCCGGGGCGGTCCTCGACGCAGCGGTGATACGTGATGTCGGTGAAGTCGAAGCCCGCCACGGGCTCCCACGAAGCCGGATCGAACAGCTCAGAGACACGGGGATTCTGCACACCTGGGACAATAGGCGCAGCAAGCGCTCGGGACGGGGGCCTCCCCGCGGCAAACCGGCGCTTGCGGGGACGACGGCGAGGGGGCCATGGCTCCCTCGGCCGACGTTCGCCAAGCGATGTTCAGAGGTGATCGGTTGAATCCGTCCACGGCCCAGGCTGAGGTCATCGTCGACGAGCTCGTCCGCAACAGGGTGCGGCAGGTGGTGCTCTCCCCGGGATCACGCAACGCACCTCTGTCTTACGCGCTGCACCGAGCCGCGCACGCAGCGCGGTTGCGGCTGCACGTACGCATCGACGAGCGCAGCGCGGGTTTTCTCGCGTTGGGGTTGGCCGCGCGAACGCAGTCGCCGGTGGTGGTCGTCTGCACATCGGGTACTGCCGCGACGAATCTGCACCCGGCGGTGAGTGAGGCATACCACTCGGGTGTCCCGCTGATCGTGCTGACCGCGGATCGCCCGCCGGAGTTGCGCGCAGCGGGTGCCAACCAGACCATCGATCAGCACCGGCTGTTCGGTGCCGAGGTCCGGATGTTCGACGAGCTCGCGGTCGCCGAGAGCCGCCCGGGGCAGAACGCGTACTGGCGAAGCCAGGTGTGTCGCGCCTGGCACGCCGCGGCCGATGGCACGCGGGGCGGCCCGGTGCACCTGAACATCCCGTTCCGGGAGCCGCTGGTGCCCGACGGCGACGACCAGTGGTGCGAGCCGCTGACCGGACGCCCGGGTGACGCCCGGTGGACGGAGGTCTCCCAACGAGGCTGCGCGCCGAGTGAACTGTCGCAAGTGCGCGCTCGACGCGGCCTCGTGCTGGTCGCCGACTGGGGTGTCGAGAGCGCCAACCAGTGGGGCGATCGTCATGGCTGGCCGGTGCTGTCCGAGTCCGGCGGTGTGGGCTTAGGCGGCTCAGCCGCGATCAGCACCGGGATGTGGCTGCTGAACCTGCCCGAGTTCATGCGGGAGCACCGGCCAGAACAGGTGTTGTGCGTCGGCCGCCCGACAGTGTTCCGGCAGGTCCAGCGATTGCTGGCGGATACCGACGTGGAAGTGCTGCTCGCGCACGGCGGGGTGGACTGGGCTGCTCCGGCGCACAACTTGCGGGAGGTCGCGGCGACCTTCGGTGCCGCGCAGGTACACGCCGATCCCGGCTGGCTCACCGAGTGGCAGCACGCCGACCAGAAGGCGTCCGAGGCGCTGCAAGCGGCTCTTGACCTGGAGCGTTGGCCGAGCGGCGCCGCCGTGGCGCGCGAGGTCGTGGACATGTTGCCCGAGCACGCCCTGCTTGTCTTGGGTTCGTCGAACCCGAGCCGCGACGTGGCGTTGACCGCACGCCAACGGCCCGATGTGGTCGTGCACCGCAACCGGGGTGTGGCTGGAATCGACGGCACGGTGTCGACGGCGATCGGCGCCGCGATCGCGCACGGCAGCCCGGCCTACGCGCTCATGGGTGACCTGACTTTCCTGCACGACAGCAACGGCCTGATGCTCGGACCGTACGAACAGCGGCCCGATCTGACGATCGTGGTGTTGAACGACGACGGCGGCGGCATCTTCGCCCTGCTGGAGCAGGGAAGCCCCGAGCACCGGGAGGCCTTCGAGCGGGTCTTCGCGACACCGCACGGAACCGACATCGGCAAGCTCTGCGCGGCGCACAGCGTCGAGCACGTGCTTGTACGGGAGCGTGCCGAGTTCACCGCTGCCCTGCAGTGGCGGCCGGGATTGCGGGTCGTCGAGGTGCGGGCGGATCGCGCCAAACTGCGCGCTGTGCACCAGCGGTTGCTGACTGCGGTTCGGTCTGCCCTGGTCGGTTGACGGCTCGATATGCCCGCCTGCCTGCGAGATGTCGTGACTGGGTGGGTGGTGGCGATCTGGCGGAGCCGTGGCGATGGCGCCGGATCTCCTGCCGTAGCGAGCCTTTGAGCTCCTCGTGAACCACCGGTGTCCGCAAGGCGCCACCATGTTGATCATGAACGCGCTGGGGTGAGTCTCCCTGCTCCGTCGATGGTGTCCAATGTCGTTTCAAGGACGAAGGCCGGATCGACTCCCCAAACAGCCAACTAGCGCGGTCTTTTCGGCTGTGCCGGGTTGATCTCAACGTTCGGGAATTCCCCGGTGGGTGGCGTCACACGTTAGTTTGGCGTCGTCGGTGCGCCGATGTCGCTCGAAAGGTTCTTGTTTCTCCGCAGATCGGGGTGGTCGTGCGGGCAGCCTCCGGTGTTTTCGGTGCCTGCGTTCGCGGTTTCCCGCTGCACAGTGGGAAAAACGGTGATCCGAAAACATGCCTAGTAGATAGGATCTTCCCTACTCTCCTACCGGACCAAGAAGTTCGGAGGAGGTGGCAGGTGTTTCGACGACACGGCCTGCGAGCCACGGCAGCGGCGTGCTGCACGACGGCTTTGCTCGCCACACCGGCGTTGGCCGGCAGCGACGGACCGGGGGCGCCGGGCGCGGGCGACGACTACTTCCCGGGTTACGGCAACGGTGGGTACGACGTCTCCCACTACGACATCCGGGTGCGTTACCAGCCAGCGGACGATCATCTTCAGGGCACCACGACGATCGTCGCGAAACCGACGCAGAACCTGACCGCGTTCAACCTGGACTTCGCGCTGACCACCAAGTCGGTGCTGGTCAACGGGGCGCCTGCGCAGTTCTCGCAGGCCGGCACGGAACTGACGGTGACGCCGCCGGTGACGTTGCCCGAGGGAAGCCTCGCGACCTTCGTCGTCGACTACGAGGGCGTGCCGTCGACGGTCGAGGTGGACGGCCTCAAGCCGTGGGTCCGCACTTCCGACGGTGCGCTCGCGGTCGGCGAACCGGAGATCGCGGCCTGGTGGTTCCCGAGCAACGACCACCCCAGGGACAAGGCGACCTTCGACGTCTCGGTCGCTGTGCCGGACGGCACCGAGGTGGTGTCCAACGGCGTGAACACCAAGAACTCCAGCCTGGCGGGCTGGACGACCTGGCAGTGGCGCACGACGAAGCCGACCGCCACCTACCTGGCGTTCATCGGCGTCGGGCAGTACGTGATCAGCACCAAGACCGGTGCGTTCGGGCAGCCGTTCGTCAGCGCGTACTCCGCCAACCTCGGAGAGTTCGAGGGAGCGGCGAAGGCCAGCATCGAACGAACCCCGGAGGTCGTGGAGTTCCTGAGCGGGTTGCTCGGCGAGTACCCGTTCGAGGCGCAGGGCGGACTTGTCTCATCCGAGGGGATGAGCTTCGCCCTGGAGAACCAGACCCGGCCGACCTACAGCCACAAGTTCTTCCGGAACGGTGCCAACACCTCAGTGGTGGTGCACGAGAACGCGCACCAGTGGTTCGGCGATTCGGTGTCGGTGGACACCTGGCGCAACATCTGGCTGAACGAGGGCTTCGCGTCCTACGCGGAGTGGCTCTGGTCGGAGAAGCAGGGCACTGGCACCGCACAGGAACTCTTCGACTACTACTACGGGCTGTACCCGGCCGATGACCCGTTCTGGCAGGTCCTGCCGGGTGATCCCGGTGCGGGGGCCGTGTTCGACAACGCGGTGTACGACCGCGGCGCGATGACCGTGCAAGCCTTGCGCAACGTGGTCGGAGATGCGGTCCTGCAGGACATCGTCCGGACCTGGGTGTCGGAGAAGCGCTACTCCACCGGCACGATCGAGGAGTTCATCGCGCTCGCCGAGCAGCGCTCCGGCAAGCAGCTAGGCGAGCTGTTCAACACCTGGTTGTTCACCAAAGGCAAGCCGCCGGTCGGCGAAGTGACCGGGGTACCGCCGCGTGCGAACCACGTCATGGTGGCGCCGCCGAAGGCCGTGGCGGAGCTCGACCGCACGCACGCCCTGCTGCACGAGCACTAGTAAGCGGTTCGCGCTAGCGGACGCCTTCGAGGGCCTCGCGGATCGGGAGCAGCTTCGCTTCCGCTTCCGCGACCTCGAGGTCGGGATCGGAATCGGGGACGATTCCGCACCCCGCGAACAGCCGCACCTTGCCCCCGCCACGCCAGGCCTCGACGCCGGGCGTGGCGGTCGCTTCAACTTGGGCGCAGCGGAGGGCTATGGCGAACTCGCCGTTGCTGCTGCCGTCCAGCCAGCCGACCGGGCCCGCGTAGCGCCCCCGGTCCATCCCTTCCAGCTCGCCGATCGTCAGCACCGCGTCATCGGTCGGTGTCCCCCCGACTGCAGCCGTGGGGTGCACCGCGGCGACCATGCGCAGCAGCGTTGCGGGGCCGGTGGTCGCGTTGCTTTCGCTGAGCTTGCCCTCGACGTTCGTCGCGAGGTGCAGGACGTTGCGCAGCTGGAGGACCTCTGGCTCGTTCGACATGGTGAGATCACTGCAGAAGGGGCGGAGTCGCACCGCCAACGACTCCGCCGCGTAGGCGTGTTCGCTTCGGTTCTTGGCGGACGCCAGCAGTTCGGCCGCGAGCTGTTGCGGGGTGTGCCCCTCGCGGGGCCAGACCGTGCCGGCGAGCACCTGGGATCGCACTTCGTATCCCATGCGTTCGAGTAGCAGCTCCGGGGTGGCGCCGACGAGACCGTCCACCGCGAACGTCCAGCAGGTCGGGTACCGGGCGGCGAGGTTGTGCAGTAGGTACCGCACATCGAGCGGTTCCGAGGTGCTGGCCAGCAGGTCGTGGGAGAGCACGATCTTGTCGAGATCGCCTGTTTCCCGCATGCGGCGTACCGCCTCGGCCACGGCCTGGCGGTAACCGGTCGCTGAGAGTTGCCCGTCGCTGTAGGACACCGTGCCGGGCGGGTGCATGGGCTCGGGCTGCTGCGGCTCGGTGGAGCCGTCGCCGATCGTGGTGATCCAGCGCACCCCGTCGCGTTGTTGCCCGATGACGACCTCGGGGACGATCAGCACCGAATCCCCGGGCTCGTCGGCGAAGGCCAGGCTGGCGAACGCCACCGGTCCGCAGCCGGGCAGCCCCACCGAGTCTTCGATCTCGAATTGGTGACAAAGCTCTCGCCACCAGGCGTCGGCCTGGCTGAAGCGGTCCCGACCGGAAACATCGAGGCGGGCCGCGCAGCCCCAGCCGACGAGCCCGGAGCCGTCGCGGACCCAGCTGAGCACGCCGTCTGCGGGAAGCAACTCCAACAGGGGACGGTCGTATCGGGGGTCGCCTGGTTCGAGCCGTCGGGTTCGAGCCTTCAGCAGCCGGGGTGTAGTCGCCACTCCTGGAGGGTATGCGCCGCCTCCGAAGCGGTGGGCAGCACCGAAGGCCTGCGACTCGCCGATGGCGGGATGCCTACAATCGGTCACCGTGGCGAGCGAAGCGGTGGCGCAGAACGCGGCCGACTCGGTGAGCGGTTCCAGCACGGACGGTGACCAGCCGGTGGCGGTGCAGACCCGTCGCCGGGGGCGGACGCGAGCCGCCCGGGGCGTGCTTGTGCTCGGGCTGCTGCTGACCGTGATGGGGCTGTCCGTCATCGGGGCGTGCTTCATCAACGATCGGACAATCGAGGAGTCCAAGGGCGAAGCGGTGGCCGAGGTGGTGGACACCTCGCTGACCCGGACCGTGGTGCGCTTCAACACCGACGAGGGCCGCGTATACATCCCGCCGAACGGCGTGCTGTACCCCGCGGACCTGCAGGCTGGCCAGCTGGTCCGGGTCGAGTACGACTCGCGGAACCCCGATCTGGTCCGCGTTGCCGGGCGCAACGCGGTCTTGTCGCTGCTGCCGGTGTCCAGTTCGCTCGCCGTGGTGTGGGCGGTTCTGCTGCCGGTGTACTGGCTGCTGCGGCGGCCGACTGCGCGATGAGTAGTTGTGCCCTTGTACCGCTGATCAGGCTTCCCTAACTCGGTCGGGTGGTGTGACACTGGATTCCCACCGGAAGGGGGCTGGCGGCGGGTTCACATGACCGACGTGGACCCGGGGGTGGGGGTAGCGGTCCATCCGTTCCGGTCGGCCGCCGACTCGCGTCTGCGAGGTCGCCATGAACATGCCTGAAGTGCAGTCGGGTGCGTCGGATGTGCACCAGTGGGTGCTCGGCGCTCCTTCGATGTCTACTGTGGATCGATCGGTTCCGGATGGCGTGGCCACTTCGGACCTCTCGCAGTACTGCCTAATGCTCGGCGACGATGCGCTGATCTTGTCGCACCGGTTGTTCGAGTGGGGAATTCGCGCCCCGGAACTGGAAGAGGCTGCCGCGATCGGCGCGATCGCACTTGACCTGTTGGGGCAGGCCAGGATCCTCCTGCACCGCGCGGGCGAGGTGGAAGGTGCGGTGCGGGACGAGGACAGCCTCGCGTACCTGCGGACGGCCGAGGAATTCCGCAATGTCCGCATGGTCGAGATCGACTGCGGGCCCGGCCAGGTCGGGGATTTCTCGGCGACAGTCGCGCGGCTGCTGCTGTTCGCCGCATGGAGGGTCGCGGTGTTCGAACGGCTGGCGCGGAGCCGGGACGCGGTGCTGGCCACCTTGGCGGCGCGGTCGCTCGCGGGACTGACGCGGCACCGGGACCACGCCGCCCAGTGGGTGATCCGCCTCGGCGATGGCGGCACCAGTTCGTCCCGGCTCATGGCGGCCGGGTTCCAGCGGGTGTGGCCGATGACCGGCGAGCTTTTCGTCCCGCACCCGGTCGAGGCGCGCTTGGCGGGCACCGGCTGCGGGGTGGATCCGGCCGACGTGCGCGGCGACGTGAGCGGCGTGCTCGACGAGGTGTTCTCGGTGGCACGCCTGGAACGGCCGGATCCTACGGAGTTCGGTGAGTTCGTCCGACCCGGCGGCCGGGACGGGGTGCACACCGGTGGGCTGGAGTTCCTGCTCGCCGAGATGCAGTACCTGGCAAGATCCGCCGCACAGCCGTGATCAGCCGGGCCGAACGGGCGAGAGTCGCGGCACACGCGATCAGATTGAGTACTTTCCCCCAAGAACTTCGGGGCCCGGCGGGCGCAAAGTGATTCCTGGGGGGCGCTCGGGAACTTCGGTCCGGTCGACATCGTCGGATCGGTGTCCACGGGCGGGACACCGGTTTCGAATGCCTCTGCGGCCAAGTGGAAGGACACAACTCGACATGGACGGAATCTGGGTGCAAGTTCTGGTCGCGCTGATCTCCGGGGCGTGCGGGGCAGGAGTGATGTTGGCCGTTGTCTGCGCCCGGGAAGTGAGAACCGCGTCCGCCGCTGCGCCCCCTGCTGCGCCGCCCGTTCTGGCTCCGTGGCCCTTGCCTGACAAGTGGTTGCACGAGGTCCAGCGCTGCGAGCAGGCGGTGTACCGATCCGCCCGCGCCGTCGACGCGGTGTCCTCCACGCAGGCCCGCCACCAGTTGCAGACAGTCGTTCGGCGGATGGACGCGGAATTGCCGAACATTCGCG
This sequence comes from Saccharopolyspora sp. NPDC000995, assembly GCF_053599315.1. Lineage (NCBI taxonomy): Bacteria > Bacillati > Actinomycetota > Actinomycetes > Pseudonocardiales > Pseudonocardiaceae > Saccharopolyspora > Saccharopolyspora sp. NPDC000995. Next base: position 5,035 of record NZ_JBSFLZ010000013.1, on the reverse strand, counting down.
CGCTTTCCGAGTTGAGGCGAGGTCTAGCGGGCAGCGAGCCGCCGGGCGACGCGGTTGTGCGCCGGGTGCAGAGCCAGCTCGACGACGCCGCGACAAGGTTCAGCATGGTCACCGATCACCTGTTGGAGACGGTCGTGGAGCTGGTCGCAGCACCCGATCTCAGCCGGGTCCACGAGCAGGTGACGGTGCTGCGTGAGCAGTTCCCGCTGCTGCGGCCGATGTCGGCCGTGTTCGGTCCGAAGCCAGGTTTGGCTCCGGCCCGGACACTGGTTCGGGCCGCCTGAGGGTCAGTTCGGCCCGGTCGCCTGCCGCCACCAGTCGTGCACGTCGGCGGCCACGTCGGGGGCGGCCACCAGCAGCCCGTCCAGCGGGAGAGCGGTTGCGTTGCCACGGCGGTCCAGCACGGTGGCACCGGCTTCGGTGGCCAACGCGAGCGCTCCGGCGACGTCCCATTCCTGATAGGAGTCCAGCACCGCCGCGACCGCGTGGCCGAGGGCGACCTGGGTGATCGCCAGCGTCGGGGAGCCCAGTAATCGAACCCCGACCTGGGCGCTCGCGGCATTGGTGATGAACCGGTCCATGCCGTGCCACGGCCCGTCCTTGGTCAGTTCCGTGCACACGATTCCGCCCCGTGCCTCGCCCGGGACGGGCAACCGCACCGGCGTGCCGTTGGCGCGCATGCCGCGGCCGCGCGCCGCGGCGTAGATCTGCGTGCGGTAGGGGTCAGCGACCACCCCCACCACCGGGCCGTGCTCGTCGAGCATGGCGAGGCTGTAGGCGCACCAGGGCAGGCCCGCGACGTAGTTGGCGGTGCCGTCGACCGGGTCGACCGACCAGCGGAATCTCGCCGAACCGGCGCGGGCGGCCCAGTGCTCGGCGATCGTGGTGGGCGCGGCGTCGAATTCCTCGCCGAACACCGGGATTCCGGGGAATTCGTCGGCGAGGATCCGCCGGGTGTGGCGTTCCAGGGTGCGGCCGGTGTCGGTGACCCAGTCGAATGGCGACTCGGTGGGCTCGGGGCGCGCCCCCCGGCCCGCAGTCGCGATGATCACGTCTGCGGCGTCGTTCGCGAGTCGGCCAGCGACCTCGAACGCCCGCGACACCAGGGCGGGATCGATCTGCGCGAGCGTGGAAGGCAGGACCGTCATGCCGTCCCAGGCTCCGTGCGGTGGGTGACCGGAGCGCAACACTTAGGTGACCGGTTGTGGATGGGCAGGTCACGATTGTGCGCCGCCTGGCGAGTTGGCGCGGTCTTCGGTTGACGTTGGCGATGTTGTCACTTTGCGGTCGACTGTTCGCCGGGCCGGGGCGTCACGGTTTTCGGCGTGCGCATAGCGATCGTGACCGAGAGCTTCCTGCCGCAGATTAACGGGGTGACGAATTCCGTGCTCCGGGTGCTGGAGCACTTGCGCCGTCGGGGCGACGCGGCACTGGTGATTGCCCCAGGAGCAGGGCCGGAGGAGTACGCGGGCTTCCCGGTGATCCGGCTGCCCGCAGTGGATCTGCCGCTGGTTTCGTCGTTGCCGATCGGCTTCCCGACGCGGCGGTTGCTGCGCGGGTTGCAGGAATTCCGCCCGGATGTCGTGCACCTCGCGTCGCCGTTCATCGTCGGGGCGCGCGGCCTGGCCGCCGCGAGGCGGCTCGGTGTCCCGACCGTCGCGGTGTACCAGACCGACGTCGCGGGCTTCGCAGAGTCGTACGGCTTGGGCCTGACCGCGCGAGCCGCGTGGCGCTGGATCCGCCGCCTGCACGGGGCCGCCGACCGGACGCTCGCGCCGTCGACTTGGGCCGTGGACATACTGCTGGAGCGAGGCGTTCCGCGGGTGCACCGGTGGGGGCGTGGTGTGGACACAACGCGTTTCTCGCCGCAGCACCGGGATTCGGGCCTGTGCGGCGAGTTGGCGCCGAACGGCGAGTTGCTCGTCGGGTACGTGGGGCGGTTGGCTCCGGAGAAACACATCGAGAGGCTGGCGGCGCTGGCCGGGATGCCGGGCGTGCGGCTTGTCGTCGTGGGTGACGGGCCTGAACGCCAGAGCCTTGGTGCGGCGTTACCGGGTGCGGTGTTCCTGGGGCAGCGGACCGGGGATGAGCTGGCGCGGATCTACGCGAGCCTCGACGTTTTCGTGCACACCGGGCCGCATGAGACGTTCTGCCAGGCTGTGCAGGAGGCAATGGCTTCGGGCGTCCCGGTCATCGCCCCGGACGCGGGCGGCCCCCGGGATCTCGTCGATCACGGTCGCACCGGTTATCTCTTGCCAGCGGACGATCCCGCTGTGCACGCGAATGCCCTGCACGCCGCTGTCACGGCGTTGCGCGACCCGGCGCTGCGGGAGAGGTTCGGCGAAGCGGCGCGGGTAGCTGTCGCCGGGCGGACCTGGCCCGCGCTGTGCCAACAGCTGATCGGACACTACGCCGAGGTGATGGCGCGCGTGGAGTTGTTGGCCGCTTGACCCCTTCGCGCTGCGCGGCGGATCTTGCGGGCGTTACGGCTTCGTGGGCCCCTGCGGTGTCGGTAGCGGGGATTAGCGGCTGCGCCGCTTCAAACACCAGATCAGGCGACTTCGGAACAGCTATCGATGCTCACCGGATCGATCCCTGGAACCACATGCGCCTCGATCAGGAGAACTTGCTTCCCCAGCAAGGAAAAATTCGTTGTGCTGGAACACTTCTCCCGCTCATCATGGGCCCCGTGGTCTTGGCGCGGCGAGTGATGGACAGCGAGCTGACCGCTTTGCGGGAGGCGAGGCTGCGCGCACTCACGGCCGGCCCGGATGCGTTCGGATCCACTTTGGACCGTCAGCGGCGGAGCCGATGGAGTTCTGGCGGGAGCGGCTCGCCCGCAGCCCGTGGTTCCTGGCTTGGTCCGGGAGGCGGCGGTGGGGGTGGTCGCGGTGCTGGCTTGGACCCCGGCGGAGTACCAGCTCGAAGCGATGTGGGTCGCCCCCGAGTGGCGCGGCAATGGCGTTGCGAATCCACTTGCCACCCACCGGCCCGAAGTGTGATCCGGGGGCGACCGATGAGGAACGTGACTTCCGCGATGCGGAATCGGCGGGCGTGATGGTGATCTCGCCGGTCCCGGAACGTACGCTTCGGTTGTGTCTAGGGCCGGTTTGGACAAGAACCCCCGTGAGGTCGCCGCGATGTTCGACGGCGTCGCGCGCAGGTACGACCTGACCAACACGGTGCTGGCCTTCGGGCAGGACCGGCGGTGGCGGGAGGTGACCCGGCGGGCCCTGGCGCCCAAGCCCGGCGAGCGGGTGCTGGACCTGGCGGCGGGCAGCGGCGTGTCGACGGTGGAGTTCGCTCGCTCCGGCGCGTGGTGCGTGGCCGCGGACTTCTCGCTGGGCATGCTGTCGGTCGGTCGGCACCGAGGGGTGCCGATGGTGGCGGCGGACGCGCTCCGGCTGCCGTTCGCCGACGGCGTCTTCGACGCCGCGACTATCTCGTTCGGGCTGCGGAACCTGGCAGATACGGCCGCGGGCCTGCGAGAGATGCTCAGGGTGGTGCGCCCAGGAGGTCGGCTGGTGGTGTGCGAGTTCTCGACCCCCACCTGGCAGCCGTTCCGGACGATCTACCTGAATTACCTGATGCGGGCGCTGCCGCCGATCGCCCGCGCGGTGTCGTCGAACCCGGACGCCTACGTCTACCTCGCGGAGTCCATCCGCGAGTGGCCGGAGCAGCGCGAATTGGCGGAGCTGATCGCCGAGTCCGGCTGGACCGGCGTGCAGTGGCGCAACCTCACCAGCGGCGTCGTGGCGGTCCACCGCGCGGTCAAGCCTTCCTGACCTCGCATTACGTCAAGGACAGCGAAGCGATCGCCGCTGCGGCGCACAACAGCCCCGACAGCTGTGTGCGGGTCATGCTTTCGCCGAGCAGCAGTAGCGCCAGTACGACGGCACGGCAGAGTAGCGGGCCGCGAGCACGACGGCGACGACGATCATCTGCGCCTGGAAGTACTCTTCCTGCTGGCCTTCCTGGCGGCGCTGCTGGTCAACCGGCCGACCTGGTCGGCGCAGCCGGAGTCGGCAGTGGGCGATGTCATGCAGCAACAGCACCGTCGACCTGCAACACGGGTCACCCGGGTGTGATCAACGCGATGGCTGAGAGCACTCGTGTCGGTCGTCCCGGACTCCGCCGCCGATCTGTTGCCGGTGGCCACCGCGATCACCAGCATGCCGTTGCGCCTGGTGTTCACCCCGGACGCGTTCTACTACGGCGTGGTCCCGGTGCTCGCGGAGACGACGTCCGCGCTCGGCGGTGACCCGGCCGCAATCGGACGTGCCGCGATCCTCGCCAAGATGACGACCGGTTTCCCGCTCAGCCCGCTTACCGCCTCGACGTTCATCCTGCTCGGGATGGGCAAGGTCGGCTTCGGTGACCACCAGCGGTTCATCTTCGGGTGGGCGTTCGGCACGACACTGGTGATGACCGCGGTCGCACTGGTCACGGGGATGCTGTGATGCGCATCGGGAGCGGAACCGGATTCGCCGGGGACCGGATCGAACCGGCGGTAAACCTTGCGGCGCGGGCCGAGCTGGACGTTTTGGTCCTGGAATGCCTGGCGGAACGCAGGGCCGGGGACAAGGGCGACACCTCGACGCTGTCGCTGTTCCCCTACTGGGACGAGGACTTGACCTGCTGGTCCGGGAGGTCTCGGCTGACCGGGTTCGCGCGCACCTCGCCGACCACATCCGAGGCGAGGTGCTGCGCTACGAACTCCCGGACCTGTGCGCCCTGCAGTTCACCTGCCGCCAAGCCCTAGACGGTGGGGTGACGACCTCCCTCGCCCTCGACACCCACGGCAAAGCACTCAGCTCCCGGATCCTGCCACTGGACCTCCGGCGGCCGGATGGATAGGGATTTCCGCAGGTGAATGGCCGTGAGTCTTTTGGGGTCCGATAGCCGTCCAAAAGACTCACGGCCCCTCGCCGACGCTTAAAGGGGGGTGGTTGTCGGGGGTGTTTCGGGGCCGTGTAACTTATTCCAAGTCAGCGCGACACGGGCCGGGAAAACCGGGCCGGGCCTGATGCGGGTC